>JABHWQ010000068.1 GCA_018657655.1 Chloroflexota bacterium
AAATGGAGCCCTATCCTTTTGCTGACAGGACAGCCCATATCATCTCTTACACCGGCGATATGATGATGCTTGGACTTAATCCACCTTTATTGACCGCTCGACTGGGGTTTGAAGGCGGTGGCCGGAACATGTTCGAACTCACGGATTGTACCATCGATGAGCTTGCTACCGGAAAAGCGATGGCGATGACGTTCCGCAGGAAGTATGACGATAAAGCGAGGAATATCATCGGATACTTCTGGAAAGCAATGCCTGCACAGGAGGTAGAGTAAGATGGCTGAAGGTATCAGAGACAAAGTTGCCATCCTGGGGATGGGGTGTACCCGGTTCGGTGAACGCTGGGAGGTGGGCGCTGAGGATTTAATGGTCGAAGCGTTTGTTGAATGTCTGGAAGATGCCGGTATCGAGAAAAAAGATATTGAGGCCGCCTATGTAGGGACCTGTTACGACGAGGTGAATATCGGCAAAGGCGCGGTTACCCACGCCGAAGTCCTGAAGCTCCCTCATGTAGCGGTTACACGCACAGAGAATTTCTGTGCCACGGCCCAGGAAGCGCTCCGCGCCGCAAGCTATGCGGTGGCAGCCGGTGCCTTCGATATCGTGTTGGCTCTTGGTGTTGAGAAACTCAAGGATACCGGGTTTGCCGGATTGCCGATTGGCGGAGGCGGAGCATTCCCCAGAATCGGTGGTTACAATGGATCCGGACCACAATCATTTGCTCAGCTGGCTCATCCGTATGCCAAGAAATACGGGTTAGAGATGGACAAGGTTAAAGAGGCTATGGCCCATATTTCTGTGAAGAGCCATGCCAATGGCGCCATGAATCCCCGGGCCCACCTGCGCTTTCCGATAACTCAGGAGCAGGTTCTAAATGCACCGATTATCTCCTATCCGCTAGGGCTTTTTGACTGTTGTGGTGTCAGTGATGGCGCTGCTGCGGCCATCGTGACCACGCCTGAGATCGCTAGGAGCCTAAAGCCAAATCAGGATCTGGTGAAAATAAAGAGTATCCAGGTATCGGTTGCCAATGGTGAGGAAACACTTTATAACTCTTGGGATGGTGCTGGGATGATGACGGCGCAGGTAGCATCAACCAAAGCCTATGCGGAAGCTGGGATCAAGAATCCGAGAGAAGAAATCAACATGATGGAAGTCCATGACTGTTTCTCCATCACGGAGCTAATCCTCATGGAGAATCTCGGCATTTCAGCGCCGGGTGGAGCGTACGAGGATATCATGAGCGGGTTCTTTGATCTGAATGGTAAAATCCCCTGCCAGGTGGATGGCGGCTTGAAGTGTTTCGGCCATCCCATCGGTGCTTCCGGGCTCAGAATGGTATACGCTGTCTATGAACAGCTATTGGAGAGGGTGCCAGAGGAACGAAAAGTGAATAATGTTCGGACAGGCTTGATCCATAACCTGGGTGGCGAGCCGGCTAAGGGCGTTGTCTCTGTTGGAATCTTCGGAAGAGACTAAAACAGGGATAAGAGGTTAGGAATCAGTTTTCAGTTAGGGCGCGTTGAAAAACGCGCCCTTTTTCATCGATGTCATTCTGACGAAAGTCAGAATCCAGAGGGATTTACAGAGGTGTAGATTCCGGATCGAGTCTGGAATGGCATAAAAACATAGCCCGCAGGTCCGGGATGGTATAATGGCACAGTCTGCAATTGCGGTATGATGGGATCAGTTTCGGAGCAACGTCATGCTTGAAGTAAGAATAATCATGAACTCAGTCATGGAAGAAATTCTGGCGTTTAAGTGCTGCAATTTACCCAATCAGAATTTAGAGATGCATGTCAACAATCTTGGGGATCAGCCGATAACTGTGCCCGGACGTTTTGATCTTGAGAATGAGAAGGGCACATTGGAATGCAGCCATCTTTTCCCTCCCTGGGGACAAACAATTCAGCCCGGCACAGGCGTGGCTTTTTACTGTTCCATGGATGAATCAGAATGGGAGCAATATCAGACATTAACCATCTTTGATGATGAAGGTGGCATTTATAGTTTTTCAACCAAAGAGATCACAGAATACCAAACTTCCAGCGATTGTGTTGAGTCATAGCATGAACGTTGAACCTTCATAAATACTTGTGAAATGATAGGTTTTTGGAGTTTTACGTATTGCTCATAATAGAGGTAATAAATGCAAAGAGGGGGCATATGCCCCCTCTTTGCATTTATAATGAATTAAACGGATATATATTCAACAGGTTGATTCTAAAACTCCAGCATATAGTCCATAGCGCCAGGCGTGAGTGTCTCGCTACGGACAGACAAAATGATATATATCAAGTTCCAGGAATCGACTCCTGTGTGCATCTCTATATCGGCGAAACTATCGCCCGGTTCCAGCAGTGGGTCGCCAAAGGAATCCGTATCGTCCCAGGCAACCTCAAAGGTATCAATATCCACGCCATCTTCGGCAAGTCCTATAGATTGACTATTCCACACGTCCTTTAAGCTTTCATTTTCCCAGCCGGAACCTTCCGTCCCATCCCAGAGCGTTTCTCCATTAAAAATGAACTCATCTCCGTCCCAACAATCGTCTCCCTCAGCCACGAAACAGGTGATTTTAGCTGCAATGGTCTCACCTGGGATTTGATCCGGGACAATGAAACCGGAGATTCTGCCCCCCTGGTGCGCTGCATCACCGCCTAAAGCCGGATCCTCAATGTAATCATTATCCCTGTCACTATCGTCGAAATCAATGTTTGAGTACTCC
>JABHWQ010000474.1 GCA_018657655.1 Chloroflexota bacterium
AATCCATCAAAAAGCTGGAAAAGGAAGCGTCTTTCGGATCGTGGCTCAGTCGCGTTGTTACCACACGAGTCTATGATCTTGCCCGCCAGAAGCAGCGAGGGAAAAAGATCATCGAGAGCGAAACGGCGGCGCTCAAGTTAGAAATCGCCCGATCATCAGGTAATCCCACGAATGGAACAACCGATCTGAGTCTTGACCTTAAAGAAGCGATTACCAAACTACCCGAGCTGCACCGGGCGGCTGTCATGTTACGTTACACAGAAGACGCATCTACCGACGATATAGCCAAAGTTTTGGGCCGGCCAGCAGGAACCATTAGAAGGGTACTGAGCGAATCATACCACTTGCTACGTCTTTATTTAAAGGGAGATGATACCCATGAAGTGTAGTAAGGTACGGGAAAGACTTTTCGAATACATCGATGGAACGCTCAGCAAAAGCGAACTGGGTGATATCGAGGAACATCTTCGAAGCTGCCCGGATTGCCAGCTTGAATTAGCGCAAGTAAAAGGATTCGATGCAAGATTGAAATTGGAAGTCCCTGCATATCTGGAAAGCATCGAACCCTCGCCGGCTTTCCTGAACAGATTGAAACGGCTGGACTTGGAACCCACTCCAATCAAAAATCAGAGCATCTTGGATACGCTTCTTGCTTTATTCCAACAGCATCGCGTAGCGTGGGGAACTGGCCTTGCCGTATGCTTGATCATTGCTTTAGCCTTTGCCATCCCCACAATCACGTTCGACGATGAAGACAAAGACACAACAATCGCAGAGCAAATGACTGCCGAGCCCGAAGCTGCCCGGGAAGAAATGATGGAAGAACCAGGAATCACCGGTCCAACATTTGATGAAATGGGTAAATCAGCTGGTGACGGAGGAGCGGTGAACACAACTCCCCTGCCAACTGAGAGCCTTCCCAACTATCTATCCTCACAGGATGGCACTGAAATGGCAGTTACGGGAATCGACGCAGAAGCTACACCTCCACCGGTGCCAGAACCAGCGCCTACTCCGGCAATTCCAGAAGCGACAGATGATTACGATACTGGTGATACAGCAGCTCCCGTTATTTTGGGCACCACTCAAACGGAAGAAGAAGCTATCAGTTTGGCTCTGGAAGATCCAGACGTTGAAGCCATTTTAGAAGATAACGATATTCTCAGTATCGAAGTGCGATACGATTTCAGCGAAGAGGAATATACTTGCAGTCTATACACGGTCGCGATAGAGCTAGGTGAAACTGACCCGCCCGAAAGTATTTTATACGTTTGCGTGGATACTGAAACAGGCACAGCCGAATTGTATCAACCGGATGAATAAACGAAGTAATTGAAAGACTGTCACTGATTCGAATGAACTGCTGGGCTCGGACTACAATCGCAGTAACTTTTCGCCTTGACCACGCCGCTGATCTTGGCGCCAACCACTTCTTAGACGAGAATGGCATTGTATCGAAAAGGCCGAAGCTCGATTTCCTTCTGGAGATGGTGAAGGAACTACTGGCTCAAGGAGTACCGATTCAAGGTGTTGGTATTCAGGGGCACCGCGTTTGGAGGGCACACGAGAATAATGATTCGGGTTGCTTTCGCTTCGCGAAAGAACATCCCCATTCCTTAGCCATTCCCAAATCTCTGGGTTATTCCTGGTTATCCCTTCCGTGAGCTCCGGGGAATTCCAAAATCATCCGGCAAGATCGATAACCATTTGACCTTTTTGCCTGACACCCTGTTTGAGACACAAGGTCAATTAAATACCGATCAAAGCCCCATGTTGATAACAGGTGCCTGGTAGTCTCCCTCTTCTGTGTCCAACGATCCTGGCAGAGTTTTTACAACAAGATCATATAATGTTTCGGCATCTGTGGCTACCACGTTTTCAAGTGACAACGAACTCTTTCCATCGGAATTGTCAGTGAAGCTGATCTCTACAACGTCTCCGGAGCCACTCATTCCCATTGCATCGATGAAGCCAATGATCACTCGGCCAGGTGATTCCACCTCATAATCGA
>JABHWQ010000406.1 GCA_018657655.1 Chloroflexota bacterium
AGCTTTGGCCCCAGACCCAGCAGTTGCGCGACTCTGAGGCAAACTCTCACTCAGGAAACGAGTTACTTCAGCACGAGCTTTCTCCAGACTTACACCGAGGCTTTCCAAAACCCCAGCGGCTACACCCTCACCTTCGCGAAGTAGCCCCAAAAGCAGGTGTTCGGTACCGATATAATTGTGGTTAAGATGCCGCGCTTCGTCAACGGCAAGTTCGATTACTTTTTTAGCTCTGGGGGTCAATCCAACTTCACCCTGACTTTTGCTTTCCCCCCTCCCAATTACAAACTCCACCGCGGTCCTGACTTTCGGCAGCTCAACACCCAGGTTCCCTAACACCTTCGTACCCACACCACTTCCCTCACTCACAATACCCAGTAAAATATGCTCAGTACTGATATAGCTATGGTTAAAACGCTGGGCTTCTTCTTGGGCCAGCGCGAGGACTTTCCGGGCTCTTTCAGTAAATTTGTCGAATCGGCTGGACATATCCCCCCCTATATAACATATCTACTATTATTATACGCTTCATATGGCAGAAATACAAAATTTGAGTTACGTCTTTTACTGAGATTCTAGCCAGTTGTTAAACTAATACTTTGGATAAAGATATCCCAGCTTCACTGTCATCTGGGGAAATGAATATAAGATAGGTAGGAAGAAGTATAGCAGAAAGCATATCTATGTCAAGCCGCCGCAATGTTTCCGTAAAAAACCGGCAGTGCATAATAGAATATGGACGTGACAAATACCGCGTTAATTGTGCTGTGTTGGGAATTATAGGGGCAAGGGATGGCGAACTCCCGAATTGCGCAGCAGCTAGGAAAACGCCGTGAGACGATTGGAATTTGGATCAAGTATGTTGAACCAGATGGTCTGTTAAACTTTCTGGATAAGTATCAGCAGGCCAAGAAAGGGAAAAGGAAACGGCGACAGGTGGGGCAGGGGTTTCAATATCCATATCTTCCAGCATGTAGGATACCATCCCAAATGACAGCAGGTAACTAAGCGCCTCAGAATACAGGGGTTCGGGTACTTCAGCTTTCAGTGCCTCTATGACCCCCGATAATGTCAGTTCGATCGTCGATGTTGATATTTTGGCGTGATTTACATCGGCATCGAACAGCATGTGCTTCGGTTCACTCTCTCCGTTTGACCATGGCTTCCACTCAGGCAGATCAGATCCTGGAGCGTTCGGATTCCCAGTGCGGGCAAACTGTGCTGTGTAGGACATCATTGCATCTGAGAGTTCCAATCTGCCCGGACGATTCTTGTCTGTGAAAACCCAGTCGGTCATGTATTTATTAAAATTCTCATTCCCCAAAAAGAAAGGAATATCCAATGAATGAGCTGCACCGAGTTTGAGGTCCCACGGTTCTGGTATCGGGTTTTGTCCGGTGTCTCCATATGCGCCCCAGTTGAACTGGTAAACGTATACATCAGACTGGTCATCTCGAAGTGTCAGTTTCCTGGCCACGTCATGCGTACCATTGGCTGTCCAGAGATCGCTGCTATAGCCAGCCACTACCTGATACAGTTCGTCTTTGCCTTCGAAGGATTGATCCATGAAGAGGAAGATCTTAGTCTCTTCTGTGTTGCTCCCCAGTATGAGCGGGACATTGTTTATATGTGTGGCTGTTCCGAAAGTATCAAAACCGCCAGTGGCGATGACGTTGCCATCCGCAAATACGGTGGGGAAAGTGAGGAGTCCCCAGCCGAATGTTTCATAGCATGCAAATAAATCATCCGGCGTCTTCGATCTTAGATAGTCTTCGATTTCGGTGTTGGACATTGTTTCCAGATATAGTTCGGCTTCATCGGCAGTGGCAACGGTCTGGTCATTTACCAAAAGATTCAGAAGGACTTCATGGGCGCTTACTTCTCCATTGGGGACCGGGACTGAAACGCTCGGGGAGCTTTGAGCCAACGCTCGATGGAATAGTCCTTCTGCGGGCGGCGAGACCATAAGGGACAGAACATTCATGGCCCCTGCCGATTCACCGGTGATAATGATGTTATTGGGATCACCACCGAAAGCCTCGATATTATCTTGAATCCATTTCAAGGACTGTATCAAATCCAGCGTACCGTAGTTTCCGGAATCACTTGCCTCATCGCCGGTTTCACCGCTTCTGAGGGACGGATGAGTAAACCAACCAAGGGGACCCAATCGATAGTTCATAGAAACGAAAACCATGTTCGATTTATTGGCCAGGCTCGTTCCATAATATCCAGTGGTCTGAGCTGCTGAACCAATGGAATTCCCTCCCCCATGTATCCACACGTAAAC
>JABHWQ010000067.1 GCA_018657655.1 Chloroflexota bacterium
AGTTGTCCCACACGCTCACTTCGGCATCCTGAGCCATCAGCCGCATCGGCACGGTGGGATAGCGCGGCCTGTTGATCGAGCGAACCACCGAGATCAGGACCGGCAAATCCGATTGTACTCTTTCGTGCCTGCCCTCCAGTTTCCTGCGGGCCGTCATTCTGTTGTTTTTGAAATCAACATTTTCGATATTGTCCACCAAAGTCATTTGCTGATATCTCAGACGTGTGGCGATACCCGGCCCAACCTGGGCCGTATCCCCATCGATGGTCTGCTTTCCGCAGATGACTATGCCCACCTCTTCCTTATCGGAAAGTCTGCGGACGGCTTCTGCCAGCACTCTGCTGGTGGCAAGCGTGTCAGCGCCGCCAAAGGCCCGGTCACTCAGCAGGATAGCCTCGTCCGCCCCCAGGGCCAGGGCTTTTTTGAGAGTTTCCTCCGCGTTGGGGGGACCCATCGAAAGCACAGCCACCCGAAAGCCGTATTTATCCTTTAGCCTGAGGCTCTCCTCCAGAGCGTGGATATCGAAAGGATTGATAATAGAGGGCACTCCGTCCCTAATAAGGTTGCCTGTTTCGGGGTCCACTTTGACCTGAGTGGTATCCGGAACCTGTTTGATACATGCCACAACTTGCATTTAACGCACCTCCTTGCGCAGGAAACATTTATTTACTTTTAAATCAGTCATAAAAACGAGATGACTGTACCATCTATAACAATGCTTGGCTTAGCGATTGGTCTCCGCCGGCCATCTTCCCCATTCAAATTCGAGTAATTGCTGCCTGAATACATCATAATCTACGGATGCATCACCTTCATCATTAATGGCATCTTCCAGGGCCTTTGCCCCCATGCCGGCAGCGGTCTGAACGAAATAGATATCGTTTTCATTGAATCGACGGGGCTGATCGGTATGCACCCGCATGATTCCCAATGCCTCGTTATTCAGCATTATGGGGACGGAAAGAACCGAAACGATGCCCTCTTCCCTGGCCAGCTCGCCGTATTGGATTTCGTCCTTTTCGGTTGCATCGGCGATAACTTTGGGATTACCCTCAAGCGCTTCCGAAATGTTCTTTTCCGCCGATGCCCGGCACTTGCAGACGTAATCCTCGCTCAACCCGTAAGAGGCCATATGGCGTAGGCCTCGTTTGTCGGGAGTGAAAAGAGCCATGCAGCACCCTTTGGCCCTTACCTCTTTAGCGACATTGGTAACAATCGATTGCAGGGTAGATTGAATCCTGTCCGCCCAGTTCGCTTCCGCCAGCACTTCGTTCAAACTGCAATGATGATCGCTTTCCGCCTTTATTGAACGGACGCCGGCAGCTTTGGGCAGGTTCGCAACTGAAGATGGCCGACCCGCTTCCTGCTTGACGTTTGCTTTCTGCTGAACGCTGTGAGTGCAACTTTTGCACTGGTCGATACCGCTGGTTTCTTCACAATAAGACCCCGTTTCTTTCCAGCATGGTTTGGCTCCGATAGCCTCGGCCGAACTGTGCAGGCAATCCATGCAGTCCTCGGTCTCCCAACAAGGATATAATCGCAAATAATAGCGTACCGCTCGGGCAGAAAGTCCTTCTCCTGCCAATCGTTGAACGAACTCCAGGCGCTTTACGTCCATTTCAGAAAACGCCCGCTTTCCACTCCGCCTTTTAGGTGGCTGAATTACGCCAGATCTTTCCCATGACCGAATGGTCTCGGGATGCACATCAAGCAACTCTGAAACTACACCTATCGAATAGATCGGTTGATTTTGACTTGTTTTTAGCATTTTATACTCCTTTCTGAAGTATCATTAGACCTCATATATTATTCCCGTTTTCTCACTATGCCGGTATTGTTCCCGGTACTACCTCTTCCTCCATATATTCCTCCTCCAGATAAGGCATTGGGATGTCTACCATAGCGTTTACGATAAACTCAACCAGGCCGGTATAATGGATATTTGCTCTTTCTTCCAGTTCGTAATACCCGATCAAATCCCTGAACTGCTGTTTGCAGTTGGAACAGGGCGCGCAGACATATTTCTTGATATCCGGCGTGATCACATCCTGGAAAGTATCGAGCACCTGTTTAACTTTCATTCTGCCCGAAATTCCCAATTTCCAGTCCGAGATATTCATTGATGACATAATGGCAAAAGCACCGCCTCCACCACAGCAGTAGTTCTCTACACCCTGAGGGTTCATCTCCCTGAAACCGGGGCAAATATGCCGCAGTATTCTTCTTTGGGGCTCAACGATCCCTTCCAGCCTGACTATGTTGCAGGGATCATGCAGTGTAACCGGGAAGTTATTTCGTTGAGGATCAAGTTTAAGTTTCCCGCTGAACACGATCTTTTCAAGTAAGGGCAAGCAGCTTTCCCTGGGAATGTTGTATTCGCCATGCAGGACTCTATCGGCTATTACCAGAAGCGCCTTATGAGCATGTCCGCATTCCCCTACAACAATTTTATTAACTCGCAGGTCTTTAGCAATCCTGGCATGGCTGTAAGCGATTTTGGCAAGCTGAATATCGTCATACCAAACACCGTAATTCACCGCATCATAGCCAACAAGCTCGCTGGAAAGTGTCCAACTAAGACCTGCCTCCTCAAAAATGACCGCAAACGCCGCCGGGTTCTCCGGCCATGAAACAAATTCCCCGGCATTATGAATAAGGAGGATATCCGCCCCCTTCTTATCGACGGGTATTTTGATCTTCCTACCGGTTTTTTCTTCAATTTCCTCTTCCATGAATTCAATGAAATTAATCAGCGCTTTGGGTTTCCAACCAGTGCTGGACCCGACCTCAAGTTGCTGAACGGTTCCTTTTTCATGCAGTTCCTTGGGTGCGATTCCCATCTCTTGACTAAATATTTTCCGGAGTTCGTGAGTGATCAAGCCATTATCAAGAGCCAACGGACAAGTCTGAGCGCATCTTCGGCAGAGCGTGCATCGGTAGGCCGATTCGGCCAGTCTGGCAATGGTGGTCCAGTTAAGGTCGATATCATTGCCGTTCAGCCAGGAAGCGAACCGGTTTTCTCCATCGATATATTTTTTGTAGATTCGGCGCAGAATCTCTGAACGATACGTTGGTCGGTATATTTCCTGATAGCCGCTGGCCTCATATATCGGGCACGCATCGTTGCAGGTCTGGCATTTTATACAGTATTCCATCGAAAGCGTCAGCGGTTGCAGGAAGGTCCAGTTGTTCTCTTTGGAGAAAAGCTTTTTCAGCCCCGAAAGGAATTTGGCCACCAGTTCATCCTCTTCTGCCTTGCTTTGCGGTTTGGGGATCGCCAGCGCAACGACTCCATCAAAGGAATGTTCATATCTCTGCTGCTGACCCTCTGTAAGCGGTCCTGTTCCCGGATGATTCATGTCATGACAGGGAGCAGGAAGCGGCATAAGGTCCCCGGGGGTAACGATCGCCAACGGTCTGCCGGGATTCTTGCTGATATCATTGAGTTTGATCGGGTCTTTTCGCATGCCTCGTTCCTTCCTTTCGATCCGGGTTTTCTGTCGCTTGCCTATTGGCGATATCGCTCCAGCGGTTAATGCCCTCGATATGGGGGGCAGCCCAGTTTATCGGTTGTGCC
>JABHWQ010000066.1 GCA_018657655.1 Chloroflexota bacterium
ATCTCCCTGTAATACATACTTAAAGCGGTACGGGTCTCCGGGGTATCCAGGAGATAGGGAGGCACCGTAAAACTCGCGGGGTCATAGGAAATCTCCTTCCCACTTGTCCATGGTAAATGCGGATTGTGTGAGCAGTAGATGTAGCAAAACGGTTTCTCACCTTCACAAAGTTCTTTGAGTGAAGTGTTTTCTAAAGGAAAAGAGTCCTTTGGACCAAAGTGTTTCTTTCCCTGCAGAGCTACGGTATATCCTAAGGCCTCCAGATGATGCACTACGCTCTTGGTTCCTGGGCGGACTTTCGTATGGTTGGCAACGGCTCCGTTGCGTTTGGGAAAAAGACCGGTATAGAGCTGCTGTCGAGTGGGCGCGCACATGGCTGTGGCAGTAAAGCAGTTGGTAAAACGTAGTCCTTCCTTCGCCAGGGCATCTATAGTAGGTGTTTTGACATCTTTGTTCCCATAGCAGCCGGCATCGGCCCAGCTCATGTCATCGGCAACCACCAGCACAATATTCGGCTTTTTTGGGGCACTGGATTCTTCCGCCGCCACGGTGCTGACGGCGGCAATCACAATGACTGCCGCACACGAATAAACAGTTATAAGATTGAACATCTTCTTCTTACTTCACTTCCAACTTTACCAGCTTGCCTTTGAATTGGTCTTTAGGCGACTTGGGATCTACCGGGTTACCATCGTCGAAGCCGACGCTCAAATCTTCAACCGGCCACTTGGTTATCCAGTGACCGCCCGTTTGAGAACGCACGGCCTCGTTGTCTCCAACCTGCACAAACAGGTGCCCTTTATCATCCAACCCCGCCTCAAAGCTGAATTTTCCTGCTGGAGCGGGAGTTTTGACGTGCTCAATGTGGTTCTTGCCAGTTGCAACGGCAAACACCAGCTCGCCGCGGTCAAGATAGAGAGAGTAACCGACTGCGGTTCCACCATGGGCCAGAACAACTTGCTTCGCCTCGGCAGCAACTTCTATTTCTCCGCTGATTTTGAACGCCTTTTTCACTACTGCAGGTGCACTCTTTGATGCATAGACGTCCCCCACCTTGACTTTTGGCCAGACGAGTTTTGCGGCACCTTTTTCTTTGCGGCCACCAGGCTTAATGCCAGTACCAATCTCCTTTTGCTTTTCTGCAATGAGACCCTCGAGGCGTTTGAAGACTTCAGGGTACTTGTCTGCAACATTCGTTGTTTCTCCTGGATCAGACTCTAAATCGTACAAGGCTTTTTGTCCCGCTTTCCTCTTTAAGCCATAAGCGCCTCCACCGAGGAACTCCTGCAGCTTCCATTTGCCACTGCGAACGGCCTGTACATCCCAGCCATATACATAAAAGAAGTCTTTCTCAGGTACCTCTCCTTCTTCAAGGGCAAGGAGTGGCCAAATGTGTTGCCCATCGATCACTCTGTCGTTCGGCAGTGGCTGACCCGCCAGTGTTGCAATCGTTGGGAACAGATCCAACATGGAAGCGACCTGGGAACATTCTCTACCGGCAGCCACCTTCCCGGGCCAGCGCATGATCATCGGTACACGTTGACCACCCTCATTAGTTGAAAATTTCCCACCTTTAAGGGGCTTGGCTCTTCCACTCAGCTCCCCCAACCCAAGCCAGGGGCCGTTGTCCGAGGTGAAAATGACCAGGGTATTGTCGTCAATATTCAGTTCTTTCAATGTTGTCAGCAGACGCCCGACATTGAAATCCAGTTCCTCAATGGTATCACCATAGAAGCCCTGCTTGCTCTTGCCACGGAATGCGTTGCTCGCTGCAAGGGGGATGTGGGGCATCGCGTGCGGCAGATAGACAAAAAACGGCTTATTATCATTTGCATTGGTTTTGATAAATTTTATGGCTTCATCGGTATAACGCTGGGTCAGGGTCGTCTGAATCACCGGAAACTCAATCACCTCTTCATTGAGCATAAGAGGCAACTGAAATTTCTCATGGGGACTTGTTAAGCCACCGCCCTTCTTCGAATAGGCGCCAGATCTGATTTTATCCACCGTCGCCCCTCCGTTGAGCTTCAGGTCAGATGCCAGGGGTGCTGTTTTATCAATCCACATATCGTTGCTGTAGGGAATCCCCAAGTAGTAATCAAAGCCCTGGCGAGTAGGGAGAAACTCAGGCTTGTGCCCCAAGTGCCATTTCCCGATACAAGCCGTCGCATAACTGGTCTTCTTAAGAATTTCTGCAATGGTCACCTCTTTTGAGGGAAAACCATGGGAGTCACGCGGGAATAGCACTTTGGGTACATTACAGCGGGTCGGATAACGTCCGGTTAACATCGCAGCACGCGAAGGTGAGCATACTGCATTTGCCGAATAGAAATCGGTAAAGCGAACACCTTCAGCAGCCATGCGGTCGAGGTTGGGGGTACTGATATCTTTCGCCCCATAGCATCCTGCATCGGCATAGCCCATATCATCGGTGAAAATCAGTATCACGTTGGGGGTCTTTGCTGCAGCTTCCGCGACTGATAACTGGCCGGCAAAGGCCAGGGCAGCTACCGTGAAGATGGTTGTTATTTTTTTTGTGATCATGCTCTATTAAATATTTTCTTGTTTGATTTTCAACGTTTGCTCAGCACGTAAAT
>JABHWQ010000065.1 GCA_018657655.1 Chloroflexota bacterium
CCTCCGGTAGGTCCAGACCTTCTCGTAAGAGGTTGATACCCACTACCACATCGTAGACGCCGAGGCGCAGGTCTCGCAGGATTTCCACACGTTCGAGGGTATCGACTTCGGAGTGCAGGTAGTGGACTTTGACGTTCATCTCCCGAAGATAATCGGCCAACTCCTCGGCCATTCGCTTGGTCAGGGTGGTCACCAGCACCCGCTCTTTCCGATCGGTCCGAACCTTGATCTGGTCCAGAAGATCGTCGATTTGCCCTTTGGTTGGCTTGACTTCTATTGTAGGATCGATTAGCCCCGTGGGACGAATTACTTGTTCTACAACCTGCTGACCCTTCTCTTTCTCATATGGCCCCGGGGTCGCTGAGGTATAGACTACCTGGTTAAGCCGCGCCTCGAATTCCTCAAAATTCAACGGTCGGTTGTCCATCGCCGAGGGCAGACGGAAACCATAGCCCACCAGCACTTCTTTACGGGCCCGGTCGCCGTGATACATGCCTCGAACCTGTGGGATCGACATGTGGGACTCATCGATGATGAGTAAAAAGTCATCGGGGAAATAATCGATCAGTGTCCACGGTGGACTGCCTGCTTCACGCTGGGACAGATGTCGGGAGTAATTCTCGATACCGTTGCAGTACCCGGCCTCCCGGAGCATCTCCATATCATAATTGGTTCGGGCATCCAGGCGTTGCGCCTCAATGAGCTTCTCCTGAGCCTTCAGCTCGTTAACGCGCTGTTCAAGTTCGATTTTGATATCTTCGATAGCGGCCACTATCTTGTCCTGCGTGGTGACGAAATGCTTGGCCGGGTAGATTTCCACCTCGTTTGACTGCGAAAGAATCTCGCCGGTCAGCGGATCGATAGTACTGATGCGTTCCACCTCGTCGCCCCAGAATTCGATGCGAAGGGCGAGGTCCTCATCCGCTGGCTGAATCTCCAGGGTATCGCCCCGGATGCGGAACCGCCCGCGAGTGAAGCTGATATCGTTGCGTTCGTATTGCATCTCTACCAATCGGCGTGCCAGCCGGTCCCGGTTCACGGGTTCCCCCTTTTTTATTTCGGTCACAAAGCTGAGGTAATCCTCAGGGGTCCCCAATCCATAGATGCAGGAGACGGAGGCGCAAACCACCACGTCTTGGCGTGTCAGCACGGAACGAGTAGCTGAATTGCGGAGCTTATCGATCTCCTCGTTGACATCGGTTTCTTTTTCTATGTAGGTATCGGTGCGCGGGATATAGGCCTCGGGCTGGTAGTAATCGTAATAGCTGACGAAGTATTCGACGGCATTATCGGGGAAGAACTCCCGGAATTCGGTGTAGAGCTGAGCAGCAAGCGTTTTGTTGTGAGATAGAACCAGAGTCGGCTTTTGCACCTGGGCGATGACATTGGCCATAGTGAAGGTTTTGCCGCTGCCAGTCACGCCGAGTAGTGTCTGGTGTTTGAAGTCCTGCTTCAGACCATCGACCAGTTTTTCGATGGCCTGGGGCTGATCGCCGTTGGGCAGGAAATCGGAGGTGAGTTTGAATTCAGACATGCATGCAGACCTCGTAGCGCGACCCTTGAGGGTCGCATGATTAGCGAGGCTTTAGCCTCGCACTACGTTAAATTGATATTCTCAAATTTGAAAGATCCGGAATGAGGATAGTCTGTGAAATCACTAACGAGCCCTTTTCGGACCGGATTTTCAAATATGTATCAGGCAATTCGCAAAGTATCCTCATTTGTTCGTAGTACATGCTCGTAGTAATTCTCTTGCCATAGTCTATCATTTTGGTGCCGTTGAAGCCAGAACCCGGTTTTTTGTTTGAATAGGGAGATAAAGCTTTGCATGTCAGATTCATTCGATATTCCTTCGATAACAGGTGCAGGTGATCGGGCATAAAGCAGTACTCCCATGTAGAGAAGGCTTTCTGATTGACTGCGTCCCTCAGGGTATCTAGTATGTTAGCAACGCAGCTTCCGTTATCAAAATGGGGATTTTGGTTATGGCAGCGAATGGCTATGAAATATCGATATTGTCCGCAATAGGAGAAATCCTTGAGCCGGATTCTTTTAGCATGTTTATGATTGTTTTTCATCTCGTAGTGCGACCCTTCAGGGTCGCTTTTGACGAAGCTACAGCCTTGCGCTACGTTTCCAAATCCACTTCTTCGGCAATGCCTATTCGTTCAACTTGGAGAGGGACATAATTTACCATCCCGTCTTCGATTAAGTCCCGTAGCTTTTTTTCATCTTTGGTGAGGCTGAAGCGCCCGGTTTTCACTTCGATGAAATCGATGCCTTCACCATACTTGATGCCGATAAAATCGATAGGATCACCGAGATAGAACAATCGATCATATTGAGTCAGCTCGAAGGTGGCCATAAGTTCATTCAATTTACCGGTGCGTTTGCCCAGGCTTCGGGTAATTGAAAACAGGAGTTGATTGGGCAGATTTTTAAGGTCGTTTTGCACCTCTCGCATCGAGGCTTCGGAGGCCAGGGCAAAGCGAAGCTTTTCCTCCATCTCCTGTATTTCGGGTACTTCAACCTTGCGTGGCTGAAGCTGCAATCGAATCACGATCACGAGCAAGATTATTACAACAAGCCCGAGAATAATGGCAAGTATTTCCATGTTCCTCTCCTTCTATCCGACCAACCATTCCACAGCATCATATGTAGCTTCAAACAAATAGTATCCTGCGATGGCAAAACCGATAGATTTTACCGTTTTGCCTGCCCAGCAAATTAAAAAGAATTTCCAGAAAGGGTAACGCAGGGCGCCTGCCGCAATCACTGCTGCTCTGGTGACAAAATTGGGTATTGCGCAGACCAAAAAGAGCGTTATAGCCCCATGTCGCTCCATCCAACGGACTACTCGCCGATAGCCCCTCACGTTAGTGACGGCAGCCTGGCCACCGTATCCTGCCATGTAATATGTCGATTCACCTAATGGTTCCCCGAATCCAGCGGCAAGTCCTATCAATGCAGGGTTAAGCCCGGCTCCCCCGGCGAGGAACGCAGCCCATGAACCCGGCAATGGCCAGATGGGTACGGAGCTTCCTGCCAGCCCCATTACCAGTACTCCCAGGTAACCCAGTTTGTTTTTGGCATAGTCCCTTAGCTCCTCGGCTCCTTCAAGTTTCGGGGGATCTTCCACCACCACTACAATAAGGACGATAATCGCGATGGCGAGAAATATCAAGGGGAGGTAGCGCAATTGATGATACCATGAAGGGAATTCTTCTGAGGGATCAATTTGAGGAGGATCGTCTTCTACTCGATCTTCGGCTTCCTGATTCATTTTGTCAAAAGTACAACTTCAGGGCACTCAAAGTCAAGTCAAATCGGGGAATATCCAGCGATCCCCAAGAAAAAGAGGGATTTCAGCAGCACATACCGGGCCGACTTCTATTTCCCACCCGGTGACCGACTTGAATTCATCAGCTAGTGGCGAAGTTAGTCCGGGTACGATCATTAGACGATGGGCAACCGTCTTTTCCAGTCCACTCTTTTTAATAGCTTGTTGCAAACGATCGGGGGTGAAGTTCTTATAAACCATGGCCATATCGACTGTACTCCCCAGGCAATCCACGAGGAGAAGATATGCCGGGGTAACTCCCTGAGCCCATATCGTTGCCATAACGTCGAAGGTCAATTGGCTATTACCAGTGACAATAACGAGGGAGTTCTCGTCCGGTTCGTTGAGAGGGTACAAATCTGGCCCAATAGGTTGGGGAACATCGATAGATGGGATTGATGGTAGATATGTTTTTGGGTTCAGTGCGATTGTATATGCTTTTACTAAATCCGGTGTGAGGAATGAATTATCTTCCAAAGAACTTTTGCTTTCGGTGAATTGAGTATAGAAATCGTCCCAAGCGACCGGAGCGTTTTCCGGCCAATACCGGGCGAGGTCCATTCGATCCAAATATAACCAGGCTTCCAATGGGCTCATGCTTCGTGTGATCCTCTTTTGCTTACCCTTGCTTCAAGCGATTCGATTTCGCGCTGCAATAGCCGTTGTTTGCGGGAAAGGAACAGTATGTATCCAAAAATACCAATCCACACAACAGCGAAGGCTGCAAAGAGATAATCTAAATTATCCATTTCGTCATTCCTCCCGCTCGTCCAGTGTTTGTCTCAATATTCTGACTTTTCTGGCTTGATTCATGAGTGTTGTACGATGATATGCCAGCAGAACATACAAAAATGTAAATGCGGCAACTCCTATTAGAAGCGTCAAAAGCATCGATCCTTCAAGCGTGTCTACCAGATGGGGGGGGTGTTGAGTCCTCCACAATCTGACGGACAGGTATACTATAGGAACATTGATGAACCCGACGATTCCCATCACTGCCGCAAACCGGGCCCCTCTGGATTCCTCCCTTGCATAGCTGCGTACCAGCAGATAAGCGAGGTAAGTTAGCCAAAGGACCAGACTTGAAGTCAATCGAGCTTCCCATTCCCACCAGCTGCCCCAGACCGGCTTAGCCCAGATTGGTCCGGTGATCAACACCAGGGTAGTGAATATCACTCCAATCTCAGCTGAAGAGTGGGCTAAAGTATCCCATTTTGAATCTCTATTTCTTAGATAGAGGATACTGCTCACGAAGACCACAAAAAATGCCAGAAAGGCAATCCATCCCAGCGGTACGTGGAAATAGAAAATCCGTTGTATCTCACCCATCTCCTTTTCAGTGGGGGCATAGAGGAATACCAAAGCTAGAGAGGCCATTATCAGGACGAAGCTCAGTCCCAATAACAGATTATATTTTAGACTATTCGTTTGGTTCATTTGTATCCTATTCTTCTATAACGAACTCGAAAACCAGTGATGATACCACCAAAAAGATCACATCGAAAGCTCCCATTATCCCAAGCCACGATAACATATCTCCAAAAGGTTTGCCATCGAATGCCACCTCTGATGCTTTTACTGCACAAATGATCACAGGTATAACAATTGGGAAAAACAGGATGGGAAGAAGGACGTCTTTTGCTCTAGTGTTTGTTGCCAGGGCTGAGAATAACGTTCCCACTGAAACGAACCCTACCGTAGCCAGCACAGCGATGAGCGCTAATTCCGGCATGAATAGTGGCAAGTCGAATAAAACGAGAAAAATCGGGGTTACAACAACTTCGACAATTATCATAAAGATGAAACTGCCGGCCATTTTCCCCCAGTAAATAATATCCCGATCTACCGGGCACAGCATCAAACCTTCAAGGCATCCTTTTTCTTTTTCCATAGCAAACATGCGGTTTAATCCAAGAACGCCGGCGAAGGTAAAGGCTACCCATAAAACACCCGGTGCAACCAATCCGATGGTATCGTCTTCCGGATCGAAGGCAAAGCTGAAAACAACAATGACGAGGATAGCAAAAAATAATACCGAAGCAGCGATCTCTTTGGCCCTCAGTTCCGAAAGGATATCCTTCCAGAGGATGGCAAACACCTTATTCAAGATGTCGCTCCTGTGTAGCGATTGTAGCTATCTTGAAGATTCGCCAGTTCCATATTCTTTGTCGAGTCTTCGTGAGCGATCTTGCCTTTATGCAGAATCACCAGTCGATCCGAAAGTTCCAGTCCTAGTTTCAGGTTATGCGTGGTCATGAGCACGGTGCGGCTGCCCGAGGTGAAAGTTTTTAACAGGTCGGATAGCATTACGGTGGCGGTCTGATCGAGTCCCGTCTCCGGCTCGTCCAGCA
>JABHWQ010000064.1 GCA_018657655.1 Chloroflexota bacterium
AAACGGAGGAAGGAACAGATCGAAAAGCTGATCAAGTCCAAGCAGGATACCCCCCAGAATGAGTCCGATAATCGGAAACCAGGGAAGCGAGGACCCAAGCCCTCGCCCTTTTTCATCCCTTGTGGATGGTCCGGGGAAAATGGTCAGAAATTGCCAAGCCGTCCAGAAACCCAAGTTTATTTCCTTCCTTTTTCACTAGCCACTGTCTGTATTCCCGTTCGCCCTGAGCCTGTCGAAGGATGAATTATGGTTCGACAAACTCACCATGAATGGATTTCTACCGTACATCCTTATCTGCCCCAGCCACCTCAGCTTCGGCAAAGGTGAACATCTCGTCCAGAATTTTGCAGGAAGCCTCCGCTATGCTTATCGCCAGCGCAGCTCCGGTGCCTTCACCCAGACGCATGTTCAATTTCAGAAGAGGCTCAAGTCCCATGTGATCATACATGACTAGATGCCCGATCTCAACCGACTGATGCCCGGCAATCATGTAGGCTGTAGCCTGCGGACAAAGAGTAGCCGCGATCAATGCCGCTGCCCCGGAGATAAACCCGTCAATAACTACTGGGATTCGATTGGCAGCAGCTCCCAGTATCACACCGGCAAGCCCGCCAATTTCGAAGCCACCCACTTTAGCCAGCACGTCTATGGCATCTTTCGAGTCAGGCTTGTTCATTTCCAAAGCCGATTCGATCATTTTGATTTTATCGGACAGTTGATCGTCCCCCAGACCGGTGCCTCGGCCAGTGACTTGCGCTACCGGTGTTCCGGTAATGGAAGCACAAATAGCAGCTGAAGCAGTCGTGTTGCCAATCCCCATATCGCCGGTCCCCACGATATTGAGCCCCTTGGTGATCTCTGCTTCGATAACATCAATGCCCGATTCGATGGCATCAATCGCTTGCTGTCGGGTCATTGCCGGACCTTGGGTCATATCTTTGGTACCGAAATCGATCATTTTGCAGATCAGATCAGGGCGCGGTTCGAACCCGCCAATAACCCCCATATCGACTGCAACCACCCGTGCTCCAATGTGTCGAGTAAGCACATTGATCCCAGCAGTGCCGGCCAGGAATCCGTGCATCATTTGGGCAGTGACTTCCTGTGGATAGAGACTTACACCTGAAGCGACCACACCATGATCGGCGGCCATGACGATAATTGCTTTATCTTTGATCCTGGGCCGAGGATTGCCGGTGATCCCGGCAATCTGGATAGAAAGTTCCTCCATCCTTCCCAGAGCTCCTTGGGGTTTGGTGAGCTCATCCTGCCTCTGACGGGCAGCCTGCATCGCCGCCTCATCCAAGGGCTTGATCGCCTCGATTATCCCTTGTAGTGATTTTGCCATTTGAAGTAATCCTCCCAATTTTGAATTCGCCTTCTTGTTTGAATCAATGGAGATCGCTGTTCAGTTCCAGCAAGTTTCCATCCGGACTAGAAAGTGAGCTGTACGGCAATCCCATTCCTCTCGATCTTCAGGGTTCGTATCGAACATCATCCCGTTTACCCTTAGATGTTCATTTATATGATCAACATCATCAACTCTCAGGATAATGGCAATTTGGTTCTCGGAATTTGAGTTCGTAGAGTGCCCGATTTTGTCTACCACCTGTCTCATCAGGCTTTTCTTGTAGAGTGCAATGTGTATCGTATCCGTTTTGAATTCGGCATAATCAGCATCTTCAGTGCCATATCGAACGGGCAGTCCCAGAGTGTCTCGATAGAACGAAAAGCATTCCCTGAATTTGTCTACCAAGAGTCTTATGTGGTATCGGTTGAAATCGATCATACGTTCTCTACTAAACCTTCGCCAATAGATATTCAAGTCGCACTCTTCCGGCTTCGGATGAAGAATTATGTTCTGTCACCCATCGCTTCAATTTGGCTATCGCCAAACCGGATTCGATGATTTACCTGGCTTTGATGACCCCGTCCTTAAGTGTTTTTGCCTTGCCCATGAGATATAGAATCGGTGCAGCATTGAGACAGATGATTTCATATTTGGGCCCCTGATCTTTGCCCGAGCGGTATTCGCTTTGAAATGAGCCACTCAACTTCGATTGCGCCAGAACCGATAAGCTCAAGCGCTCTGCGGTTTTGTTCTGCTGTGCAACCGTATGCCCCTAAAAAGGTTAGTTCCCGATAGTGAATTTGATTGGCACCAAAACTGATTTCATCCCGGTGCAAACCGGAAAAGAAATTAACTCTGCCACGAGGCGCGAGGAGATTGGTAATCGAATTGGCGTTCGGCAGTTCAGGACAGGCCAACAAAATCACATCAACTCCTTGGCCCCCGGTTTCTTCCACCACGATTTTACTAACGTTTTCACTACTAGAATCGACCAGTCGATCAGGGCTTGCGCCAGTTGCTATGTCTAGTCGTTCAGGCAATTTCTCAGCAAGCAGTATGCGCTTAACCCCC
>JABHWQ010000244.1 GCA_018657655.1 Chloroflexota bacterium
CAGTGTCCCCAACCCGACAGTCCCCCACGCGTTTCAGACCAGTGGCAATGTAGCCCACATCGCCGGCTTCAAGCTGATCCACGGGGCTGGTTTCAGGAATAAAGCACCCAACATCCAGAACTTCGATTTGAGTTCCCTGTTCCATAAGACGAAGATTGCTACCTTTTCTAACTCGACCATCGACTACCCGAATATAAGCCATCACACCTTTGTACGGATCATAGTGCGAATCGAAAATCAGGGCACGAAGGGGACGCTGGATACTACCTTTTGGATGCGGAACGCGGCGGACAATCTCCTCGATGACTTGTGATACACCTTCTCCGGTCTTAGCACTGATGGAAAGGACAGCGTCCGCATCATAGCCGAGCACACTTTCGATCTCATCCAGGACACGCTCGGGCTCGGCACCCGGAAGGTCGATCTTATTAAGGACAGGAATGATCTCCAAATCACGCTCCATGGCCACATAGATATGGGCCAGGGTCTGAGCCTGAATACCCTGGGTGGCATCGATGATCAACACCGCGCCTTCACAAGCGGCCAGCGTACGCGAGACTTCGTAGGAAAAATCTACATGTCCAGGAGTATCAATAAGGTTCAAACGATAAGTCTGGCCATCCTTCGGTTGATAGCTGAGCCGTATAGCTTTGGCTTTTATGGTGATCCCCCGTTCCCGCTCCAGCTCCATGCTATCCATCACCTGATTGCGGATTTCTTCACCACGCATGGCTCCCGTCATTTGAATGAGACGATCAGCCAGAGTTGATTTGCCATGATCAATATGCGCTATGATGCAGAAATTTCTTGTTAAAGATTGATCCATAATTTTCCTTTGGTCTCCAGCGCTGGATGTTATATCCCAGGTGTCACTGTGGCAGGAATCTCCAAAAAACCTCGTTCCCCAACAGTCGGCCACGTCGTGTCAGCCGAAGACTCCGGCCATCGGACTCTAGTAACCCCCAGTGTATAAGCTCGTCCATTTCCCGTTCGTATCGATCCGTCACATCGATCCCAAACCGATCTATCATACTTTCGAACTCAATTCCCTTAACCAGCCTCAATCCCATTATGATAGCTTCGGCAAGTTGCGTTTCTGGTGCAATTTCCTCAACCATCTCCGGCTGATAGAGTTCGCGTAGTTGATATATACGTATGTATTCGTCAAGATCATGGGTATTCGCCTGACGATGGCTATCGATATACGAATGAGCAGCAACGCCAATCCCTAAATAAGGCTCGCACTGCCAGTAGGTTGTGTTATGCCTACACTCAGCGTCCTCCCTGGCCCAATTAGATATCTCGTAATGGCGATAGCCTTCAGCGGCTAGATAGTCCTCCGCCGCTTCATACTGCTCAGCAGTACAATCCGGGTCAATGGCAGGGAGTTCCCCATTTTGGATTGCGCCACTCAGAGGTACATCGTCCTCAAGACTCAAAGGATAAAGGGAAAGATGTTCGGGTTCAAGCCGAACAGATTCTTTTAGAGTGTCTTGCCAATCAGTCAAAGACTGTCCCGGTATCCCGTAAATGAGATCGAGACTGAGGTTGTCAAAACCGGAGTTTCGGGCGAACCGGACGGCCTGCCTGGCCTTATCAGCTGTATGTATTCGTCCGAGTAACACGAGCGTTTTATCGTCCAGACTCTGTACCCCGAGGCTCAATCGATTGATCCCGATCTGTCTGATAGCAGCGAGATACGGTTCGTCAATGGTGCCGGGATTGGCCTCCAGGCTTACCTCTGTTTTCTTCCCGGCGATATCGAAGAGCGTCCGAATCGCATTCATGATCCTGTTAAGTTGATCGGGGAGAATCAAGCTTGGGGTGCCTCCCCCAAAAAAGACGCTGGACAGGCATTCCCCTTTGGCTCGCTGGTTGAGTTCCTCTATCATAGCATCGATATACCCAGGTATTTC
Source organism: Chloroflexota bacterium (assembly GCA_018657655.1). GTDB lineage: Bacteria > Chloroflexota > Dehalococcoidia > SZUA-161 > SpSt-899 > JABMQN01. Next base: position 1,917 of record JABHWQ010000244.1, read on the forward strand.
AGACTCACGCCCTGCATATGATACAAAAGAACAATAGCAACACTTGTGTTTACAGAAGGGAAAATGAAGATACAGCGCAATACCGTCAGTCACTGAAGTGGGTTACCGGACAAAAGTGATTTCATATATTAAAGATTATAGCAGAAGTCCTTCATGAGCGCCCCAGCCTGTATTTGCAAACATATACGGAATGGTGTATGTTGTGCATACCTATTACGTTAGACAATCTCGAAGGTAAAGGCAACCGAGATATGAATTCATCCTCCCAGTCTGAGCAGTCTACCAATTGCATTTTTCACCCCAATCTCCATTGAATACCTGAGCCGCAATCGTCTACAATGGTATGAGGAAATCGCTGGATAAAAATATGAAAAGAGTTTATAGTTCACAAAGCATAACCATGGTGCATCATATGATGAACATCCTGGAGAATAACAGTATCGTATGTGTTGTCAGGAACGAGGATCTTTTCATGGCTGCAGGCGAACTCCCGGCTATCGAATGCTGGCCGGAACTCTGGGTATCAGATTCTGAATACGATCAAGCCAAAGGTATTATCGATACGGCTATATCTTCTGAAACTCCAAAGGGAACTTCATGGAAGTGTCCCGATTGTGGCGAAGAACACGAACCTCAATTCACAGATTGTTGGAAATGCGGGGCAATTCGCCCCGATTGAAAGGAAAACCAGATGTCACTGAGCTGCGGGTTAGTCGGCCTGCCCAGTTGCGGAAAGACCACTATTTTTAA
>JABHWQ010000063.1 GCA_018657655.1 Chloroflexota bacterium
GGCCACTCGCAATGGATGGAAGAGTTTCCCGGCCTTAAGGCCCAGTTCCTCAGCCAATGGACGAAGTATACCTTCCAGAGAAGCATGATCCCATATATCCAGCGAAGGGAGCGTCTCCCGGCCTGCCACCATTGCTTTGAGAGTAGATACGGAATCCATTTTCTTGCCACTTAAAAGCGATGGGTCGTATTCCAGCTCATCGCCAAGGAAGAAGAAGTCTGCGTATGTGGCCGCTTCGTTCAAGGTATTGATTCGTTCTTGAATGAGAGGGACAATTTTGTTGACATAATCTTCTGAGATAGGTCGTTTGGCTTCCGGGGGTAACTGGCTTTCCAATATCGGGATAATCCTCTGTGACAGTTCTTCATGGCTGAGTTCACGCAAATAGGCCCCATTCATCCAGTGGAGTTTTTCATGGTTGAATACGGCAGCGGTCTTGCTAATGCGATCGAGCGAAAAGTGACGGATCAAATCATGTTTGCTGAATATTTCGGTCTTATCATCCAGCGACCATCCCAATAGGGCCATAAAATTCAGCATGGCTTCTGGCAAATACCCTTGTTCCTGAAACTCGGTTACTGCCGTAGCCCCGTGGCGTTTACTTAATTTCGATTTGTCCGGGCCCAGAATCATAGGTAGATGCGCGAACAAGGGCGGCTCCCAGTTCAAAGCTTTGTAAAGAAGTACGTGGCGAGGTGTGCTGGAAAGCCATTCGTCAGCTCTCATAACATGAGAAATCTCCATGAAATGGTCATCCACTATATTGGCCAGGTGATATGTGGGGGATCCATCTGATTTCAATAACACAATATCATCGAGTTCGCTGTTTTCAAAAGTTATCTCGCCGCGGACTAAATCATTGAACGTAGTTTGTCCTTCAAGTGGGATTTTGAAGCGAACCACAGACTTAATCCCTTGTGATTCGAAGTCTGCTATTTGTTCCGGACTCAGATTTCGGCAATGCCTATCATAGCTGCGAGTCGATTCCTTGCGCTCAACCATTTCCTTGCGCATCCTATCAAGTCTTTCGGAGGAGCAGTAACATTTGTAGGCGTGGCCATCATCAATTAGTTGCTGAACGTATTTGTGGTATAGGTCAAGTCGGTCCGATTGAAAATATGGGCCGTAGTCGCCGCCAATCTCCGGGCCTTCGTCCCAGTCAAGTCCTAGCCATCTGAGGCTATTGAGAATGCTCTCCAATGCTCCTTCGACTTTGCGGGATTGATCCGTATCTTCAATGCGCACAATGAATTTTCCGCCAGTGTGCCGGACGAATAGCCAGTTGAAAAGTGCGGTTCTAATATTTCCAATGTGAGGATATCCCGTGGGGCTAGGGGCATAACGTAATCGAACGTCTTTATCAGTCATGTTTCTCCATCAATACTATGATTCCCGAGGTGATTTTATCACATATGTATCAGCGAACTTATCCTGAATTCCTTGCTTGCGAGAGTCGATGGCCACCCATAAATAGGGGATAAGCAGCAGCACATTGCAGACGATGTATCCCACATAGCGAAGCAACGCTTTTTCTGCAGTTAATGCCGTTCCTTCAATGGTGACTATCTCTATTTTCATTGCCATTTTGCCCGGTGTCTGCCTCTTCCAGACCCAGAAGCCAACGAAATAGGCTCCGGCTATGAGAATTAGCAGCAATCCTCCGGCTCCCAAAAACCAGAGGGCCAGCATATCGGGTTCGTTTGAAAATGAGTTAGTCCACCAGAACCATGGTTGGATGAATCCAAAGCTAATCACAGGAACGAAGGCTGATTGAATTATTGACACGATCAGCGCATCAATAAGGAAAGCTACAAACCTTGGCCAGAATCCCGCATATTTATTTGATGTTGATTTGTGCTCTCGATGTTCCATTTTACTAAGTGATTCCTATTCTAGCACCATCATGTTTGAGAGTCTATTTTACGCGATGAGCGGTGTGAACAATGCATTTTGGCTCATTACTAAAGATGTTCCTGCGCGAGTTCATTACTAGTTAGGAAAGCGATAAGGAATATGAGGGGATAGCTCCCAAACAAGTTGGGGGTTAGCCATGTTTTCAGTGAGTAACTATTATTGTAGTCTATGGTATACTGCTGGGTTCAGTGGTATCTCGGAACTTTAATATTTGAAAATCAGTGTGTCCGCTACTGTGTTTGTCAACAGAGCGGCTCCGATCACTCCGATAAGGGCAAACCAGGGGATATCCTGGGGCGCAAAGCCATGGGTCATAAGTCCTAAGGGACGATGACTGCCAGGCTACCGAAGAGTCTCATTTCGGATCGATGTCACATTCTATGAGACTATAATTGGGGGTACCTTATCGGTGCCCCCTTTTTATGGATCAACGTAAATGATGTGTGTTGTGGGAAAGAACTGGTAAGGGTGAAAAACTATCCCTGCAAAGGTGGGGCTAAAGGGGATACTTGGGGTTGATAGACTTGTGGAGAGGGATGGTTCAGATTTAAAGCTAATGGAGGCGTATGTAGGTGAGTGATGAGCATCGGGTTGAGAAAGGCATGGAATCAAACAAAACCAAATTTATAGAGAAAATAGAGAGAGAACTTGAATGTGCTGGAGAGCGTGAGATCTTCAGCATGGTTCGTAATAAAGACCCGAAAAGATTGCATGCAGAGCTTGATTGTGGCCCCGTGCTGGAAAAGAGGGTGCTTATTGTTGAAAACGATGAAGGCTTATCGCGTTTAATCAGCAAAAACCTCAACAGGGCAGGGGTAAAGGTTGTTACAGTTACGAAGGGTGATCAGGCTATTGAACAAGTCTGTGAAAGCCCCAATTTTTTGATGTTGCTGGATTATCGTTTGCCCGACATGACGGGAAGACAGTTAGTTGAGAGACTTGAAGAGCTAAATCGACCGGTCCCTTTTATCATGATGACCGGGCAGGGAGATGAAAAGACCGCTGTTGAGATGATGAGGCTTGGCGCTCAGGATTATCTGGTTAAAAATACGGAGTTTCTCGACCTCTTGCCTGAAGTAGTTGGCCGAGTGATGGGGCAATTGGTTACCGAAGAAAAACTGAAACAAGTCGAAGCCAAGCTGAGGGAAAGCGAAGGTGAGTACCGGCGCATTTTCGAAAATATCATAGATATCTACTATAGTACGGACCTTGAAGGAAATCTGACTTTGATGAGCCCCTCCGGTGTCGAGTTATTGGGATATCATAGCTTCGAAGAAATGGTTAGTGGAAATGATGGTTCCACTATTTACTATTCTCTGGAGGAAAGCGAAGTTCTATTGAAAGACCTTGTCAAAAGAGGGAAAACTCAGGATTTCGTGGTTACCTTGAAAAAGAAAGATGGGACACCACTATTTGGCGAGGCTAATGTCCGCTTTATTATTGACGATGCCGGCACCCCGATAGGAGTGGAAGGGATTTTCCGGGATATAACCAAGCGGAAGGAGATCGAGGGAAAAATTAAAGAGCAGAACAACTCGATCCAGACCAGTGCTCGTGAAATACAGTACGTTAACGAAGAACTGCGTCAAACTCAGGCTCAGTTGATTAGTACCAATAATGAGTTGAAGGAAGGGAAAACCAAACTACAGACGATACTGGATACGATTTACACCGGTGTTGTGCTCATCGATGCTGAGACACATAAAATCGTTGATGTTAATGCGGTTGCATCCAGATTGCTTGGCGTCCCCAAAGAAGGCATGATTGGTCAGGATTGCTACAAGTTTGTTTGTCAGGAAGAGGTAGGGCGGTGCCCTATTACCGATCTTGGATTGAGTATAGAGAATACTGAAAGCGTCCTCGTTAATGCCAAGGGCAACAGTATACCCATTGTTAAGACGGTAAATTCGCTGGAGATGTCCGGGCGTGAGTATTTGATTGATAGCTTTATTGATATTACAAAACGAAAACGGGCTGAAGAAGCTCTGAAAGAGAGTGAGGAGCGTTTTCGAAAAATCGGTGAGCTTTCTCCGTTTCCCATATGGGTCTGCACATCAAATGGGCGGACGGAATATATCAATCCACAATTCACAAGAACCTTTGGGTATACCATTAGGGACATGCCCACAGCGCAGGCATGGTTAGAACTGGTTTATTCCGATCCGGAAAAACGTAAAAATGCCCAGTCATTTTGGGGGAAAGATATCGCCACGTTTAAAAGCAGTGACGCTGTCAAGAAGTCTTTCGAAATCGCAAACAAGGATGGGAGTATCAGGAATGTTACCGTCAGAGCTTTGCGAATGGACGATAAGAGAACGTATATGGTATTTCACGATATAACTGAGGCCAGAAAATCAAAAGAAGAGGCCAAAAGACTTAATGCTGAGATGATGGAAACCAATGCAGTGCTGGAAGAGGAAATCAGCGAAAGAAAGCGGGCTGAAAGCGCACTCAGGGAGAGCGAGGAGCGATTCAGGGAGCTATCAGACCTTTTACCGCAAACAGTTTTTGAAGTCGATTTGGAAGGCAGAGTGATTTATGCCAACCGTTTTGGACTTGAATACTTTGGTTATACCGAAAAAGATATCTCAAATAGGGTTAATGCGCTTCAGTTGTTCGTGCCGGAAGATCAGGAACGAATTATTCTGAATATGAGCAGAAGACTCAAAGGTGAATCATTCAAAGACCATGAGTACACCATGATGAAAAAGGAGGGTAGCACAGCTCCAGTACTTATATACACCAATCCTATCTCCAGTGGTGACGAAGTTATAGGATTGCGAGGAATTGCGTTGGACATCACTGAACGTAAAAAGGCGGAAGAACGTCTTCGGCTAGCGCAGGAGAGGTACAGAACAGTTTTTGAGAATTCGGCTGTAGGTATAACTGTTACTGATGGGAATGAGAATATCGTTTCTTGGAACAAGTTTGCCGAAATACTTCTTGGAACTGACAATGAAGAACTATATATGAGACCGGTCAAATCTCTGTATCCCGCCAAAGAGTGGAGAAGGATAAGATCGCGGAATATTCGCCAAAAGGGCATGCAGCATCAGATGGAGACCAGGATCGCTAGGAAGGATGGCGAAATTATTGATGTTGCATTGTCGTTGAGTGTGCTGAAGGGCACCGATGGAGCAGTAACAGGTTCGATAGGGGTAATCGCGGATATCCCAGAACGAAAGCTTGTAGAGGCGGAGTTACAGCGAGCCAAGGAGGCAGCAGAGACTGCCACACTGGCCAAGAGTGAATTTTTGGCTAGCATGAGTCATGAAATTCGGACGCCTATGAATGCCATCTTGGGAATGGCTGATTTGTTGAGTGAAACTGATCTAACCTCAGAGCAAGTCCAGTATGTACATACTTTCCAGTCGGCTGGAGAAAATCTTCTGAGCATAATAAATGACATCCTAGATATATCGAAAGTAGAAGCCGGGCATCTTGAGCTTGAGGTAATTGATTTCGATCTTGTTAAACTGCTTGATGATCTATGTGAAGTTATGGCAATTCGTGCCCATGAGAAGGGCATTGAATTGGGGAATTACATTGCTCCGGATGTTCCCACCAGACTTGTTGGCGATCCGACTCGATTGCGCCAGATTATCACTAACTTGATGGGGAATGCCATCAAGTTTACCGAAATGGGAAAGGTTTTTGTAGAGATTAATAAGTCCAGTTTTGAATCCGGGAGTCACGGACCATGCGAACTTGATCTGCTTTGTTCTGTAAGTGATACCGGTATTGGAATACCTGAGGATAAGGTCGAGGACATATTTGAAGTCTTTACACAGGTAGATGCATCAACCACTCGCCGGCATGGTGGTACTGGATTGGGACTCACTATTTCAAAACAGCTTTCCGAATTGATGGGTGGGCGTATCTGGGCAGAGAGTGGAGAAGGAAAAGGTAGCACATTCCGGTTCACGGCGAAATTAGGGGTGCAGCCGGAACAGGAATCTGATCAGTCAGATGTGGTTTGTGTAGATGTCAAGGGATTGAAAACTCTGGTGATAGATGATACCGATATAAATCGCATGATACTGAGAAAAATGCTTTGTGAGTTAGAGGCGGATGTAACAGAGGCGGAAGATGGTTATCGAGGACTTGCTGCGCTAAAACATGCTAAAGAGAATGGCGATAGTTTTGGTCTGGTTTTACTTGATTGTCGTATGCCAGGTATGGATGGATTCGAAATGATGGAAAAAGTCAATAGCGAGATTGGAATTGAGGGTACGACGATCATGATGCTTACTTCGGATAGCCGGAGTGGCGATATTGGGCGCAGCCGGGAACTGGGGATTGCATCTTATCTGGTCAAACCGGTTAAGCGCCACGATTTGTTAGAAACGATTTCAACTGCTATGGGGCAGAAGATCAGTACTGAAAAGAGAAAACCGGCGGATATATCTGATTCTACCGATTTGCCTGCCCTTACAATCCTTCTAGTCGAGGACAACGCGGATAATCGGCTTCTTGTACAGGCATTTCTGAAGAAGACTCCGTACCAATTGGATATCGCGGAAAATGGTGAGATTGCTGTTGAGAAGTTCAAATCGTCCGAATATGACCTTGTGCTTATGGATGTACAGATGCCGGTGATGGATGGGTATACCGCTACAGGTCAGATCAGGGCATGGGAAAAAGAACATGGCCTCAGAGCAATGCCGGTCATTGCACTGACTGCTCATGCAACTTCTGAGGATGAGCAGAAAAGTCTTAGGGCGGGATGTACCGGGCATTTAACCAAACCGATAAAGAAAGCCAAATTACTGGAGTCAATTCTAGAGTATAGCCGGATATAGGATGAGAAAAATCTATTTTACGAAGAGTCTATTCGAAATCAAAATCTTGCGAAGAACTTAATACTGAAAGGAGAGAAATGACGGATCATAACAATGAAGAACAGATGGGGAAAATAATTGTTCGAGTAGATGAGGACCTCGATGACCTTATTCCGGGCTTTCTTGATAACAGGCACAAAGACGTAGAGACGATGAAAGATGCTATAGCTAGTGGCGATTATGAGACTATTTGTGTGTTGGGTCACTCCATGAAAGGGTCAGGCGGCAGCTACGGATTTGATGCCATTACCGATATTGGAACGTTACTTGAAACGGCTGCAAAGGATGAAGATTCATTGGAACTCCAGAGATGGGTAAATGAATTATCCGTCTATCTCGGTCGTGTTGAGGTGGTGTATGAACAATGAAGAAGTCAAACCTATTGTGGTGAGTATTGATGATGATCACGATGTGCTTCGTTTGATCAATCGGTATCTAACGAATAGTGATTATGAAGTGCTCACCGCTGAAAGTGGTCTCAGGGGATTGGAACTAATTAACAATTCCAATCCCGACCTGATTCTACTGGACGTAATGATGCCGGAAATGGACGGGTATGAAGCCTGTGCCATGTTGCAGCAAAACTACCATACATCGAAAATTCCTGTAATATTTGTTACTGCGCTAGAGGATGAACAGGATAAAGCTCGGGCATTTGCTGTCGGGGCTGTTGACTATCTGGTCAAACCAATACATAAAGAAGCTCTCTTGGAGAAAGTTGGCAAGCATATCGAAACAGGTCTCCGATGGAAGAAACTGGACGCAGGTCATCAAATGCACGGCGGCAACATACGTACAATGGATCTTGCTGGTTTTAGTGGATTCTTGATGGAGCGGTTGAATTTGGACCCTGAAGAAAGGGAATTGTTCAGGATTTCATCGTCTGGCCTTTATTCTGTAGCTTCTGATGTGGGGATAAGTGCAAGACAAGTGGCCCAGAATATGGCCGAGTTCTTGAATTTGCCCTATGTTGCCCAAATTGAACCCGGAGATATCCTGTTAGGCATACTGTCACCGTCGTTTTGCCGAACTAATCATGTTGTACCGGTGAGAGATGCGTCTGGATTGAAAGCATTTGTCCTTAGCAATCCTTTTGACTTGGGGCTTCTCGATACTCTGGAGGAATTTGTAGACGCGGGCGAAATGCCCACCATCCTCATATCCGTACCTGAAAGTATTGAAGTTGTGGTAGCCTGTGCTACACCGAAAGGGAGTGGCGCAGCGGTGTTAATGGGCGGAACAAAAAAGAATGCTGAACTTGCAAAGAGGCATGTGGAAAAGGGCAGCATTATTTCAATGGCGGACAGCCTTCTTAACAAGGCTGTATTCGAAAGGGCCAGCGATATTCACATAGAAACAAAAAAAGATATATGTGTAACGCGGTTTCGTATTGATGGGGAATTGAAAGAGTTTTATTCCATGGAGAATCAAACGGGTGTGCAGTTGATATCTCGTCTCAAACTGCTGGGAGGTCTGGATGTAGCTGAAAGTAGAAAACCTCAGGACGGATCGTACGCTACGGTGCTTAACAAAAAAGATTTCAACCTGAGGTTGTCCACAACCGGCACACCCAATGGGGAAAGCCTTACGATTAGATTGCTGGAACCGTATTCGGTTCCCAAGGGCCTCAACAAACTCGGAATGACGGATGAGCAGGTCGGGATCGTAACTGGACTGTCAGCTTGTACCGGGGGATGTATCTTGATAGTTGGCCCAACAGGATGTGGAAAAACTACAACTATATACAATCTCCTGCATACGATCGATTATGATCTTCGAAGCCTGATATCTGTTGAAGACCCGGTGGAATATCGTATTTCTTTTGCCAACCAACAGCAAGTCAATGAAAGGGCCGGGGTTACCTTTGATGCGCTTTTGAATGCGGCCGTAAGACAGGATCCTGACGTGTTGTTCATAGGCGAGATTAGAGACCCTCATTCAGCCAAAATAGCCATGGACTTTGCCAGCACCGGTCACCTGACGATTACCAGTCTGCAGACATCCAATGCTACTACCGCTGTCGCTCGTTTGGAAAGAGTCGGTATCAACCGTGAGGCGATGTCTGAAAACATTATTGGTGTTATCGCTCAGAGACTGGTGAAGAAGCTCTGTGAACAATGCAAGGAAATTGGGCCGATCTCTGGAGAAGAGGAGCAGATGTTAGCCTCATTTACGGATAGAATTCCTTCTCAGGTAGCTCGTCCGCATGGTTGCCCGGTATGTAACAACTCCGGATATTACGGGTGTGAAGCCGTATATGAAACAGTTGAATTTGACGGGTCAGTCTCAGAGATGATAAGGTCGGGGACTCCCATATCAGAAATCAGGTATTTTGCCCGCAACAGGGGGGATTTCCTTATTAGTACACATGCTGTAGAGAAGGTGAGAGATCTGCTATTTTCACCGGCAGACGCCTATGAAAAAGTGCTGGTTGAAGAAATTAGACTCAGGGGAACAGAGTCTCAGAGTTCAACATCCGTTTCCATGTCTTCAAACATGATGATAGATGAACTTGAGGCGATTATGCTGGATGAGGAATGTATGGATGTGTCACCAGTGAAAAGTGAAAATCCCTCAGCTGCGATTCTTGTTGTTGACAGTTATGAAAGCGACCGTAGCTTTGTAGCCGGTATATTGGGCGAGCAGGGCTATTCCGTATCCGTTGCTTCCGATGGTATGGACGCCATGCTTTCTCTGGACAAATCGTGTTTTGACTTGGTTATCGCTGATATTGATCTACCCAATTTGGACGGACTTAAATTGGCAGAAGTGATGATACAAAAAGGCATTGATACGCCGGTGATGTTTCTTTCTTCCCGCGATTCTGAGGAAGATGAAGAAAAAGGGTTATAGGTCGGGGCGGTAGATTACATGAAGAAACCAATAAGAAAAGAAGTGCTTTTGTTGAAGTTAAAACGAGTGCCTGGAAGACTGAGCGTAGGAGTCAAAACGCTTGGCGGCAACGGAGTGATATAGCACTAGTAGATGAGATGGAAGGTTTGTGGGAAATCAACGTATTTTGAATCATGTGTGTCATAGGAAAGGAGGTGGAAGATGACAACTATTCACAAGGAAGAAAAGGGTTTCACGCTTGGGGAATTGCTGGTGGTGATAGCCATCATGACTATCCTCGTAGGAGTTGCAGTGGGCAGCTTCACCGGACTCATTGGTAGCGGCTCAAACGAAGCAAAGGTGTACGAGAAGGAAGCAGTACAAACGGCCATCGATGCATATATGGGGGCAAATGCATCGGGAACGGTAACTGCTCGCGCAAGTGCAGCAGTGGTAACTAGTAGTGATTTCTTTGCTACATATATGCGAAGGCTACCAACCAACTATACCTATACTTGGTTGGATTCAGGTTCTGTGACGCAACACGAGCAGTAAATGTGATGCATAAAAGAATCTAGAGCAATGGATTAGGGGCATATCAATCACTGAAAGAATTACGATTGGTATTACCAAGACAGAAGACAAGACGATTAGCAAAATACTCCTTCGGTGAGAAGGATAAACGTGAATCGTTTGGGCTGTTGTTCTTCCATATTTACATAAGGATAAAGATATTACATGGAAATTCCGAAAGAGACAGTATCAAAAAAGAGCTTGGGCGAAATTCTGGTTGAATCAGACCTGATTTATCTGGATCAACTGGAAAATGCCCTTGAACTGCAAAGCAGTCAGGGGAAGGATCTTGGCGAAGTCTTAATTGAGCAGTCGTTGATCACTCCTAATGACTTGGCGATGGCGTTGAGTATTCATCTCAACATGCCGCTCATCGATCTCAAGAGGCATTTGCCTACACCTCGTGCTCTCAAAATGATACCTGTTGAAATGGCCAGGAAACATACGCTCATACCACTCGATATTGTTGGGGATTTGCTTGTAGTAGTCATGGCTGATCCTACAAATATTCGAGTCATCGAGGACCTGCAAGCGCAGTCAAAAATGAGGGTTGAGCCGTCACTGGGAATTCCATCGAAAATCCATGAAGCCATAAACCTCTACTACAGGGCCAGCGCAGAGATAGAAAAAAGAGTGCGTGAATTTGCTACGCCTGAACTCGAGTCGATACAATTTGAAACTGATGCTTTCGGGCAAACCCCGGTTACTGAAACACTCGATTTACTTATCACTCAAGCGGTACGAGATCGTGCTTCCGATGTTCACCTCGAGCC
>JABHWQ010000061.1 GCA_018657655.1 Chloroflexota bacterium
ATTCTACTCCGGCAACCTACAACAAACGAGGATACTGCTATCTGGCCAAGAAAAATGCAGACGAAGCCATCACTGATTTTAGCATGTGCACTCTATTGGATTATGAATTCGTTGATGCCTACTTTGGTCGAGCTAGAGCATATCAGCTTAAGGGAAGCAATGCTCTAGCCGTAGCAGACTTGCAGACAGTGATTTCTCTCGCACTTAATGACCAGGGGCTGGTTCAAAGAGCCAAACTACTCATCAGCGAGTTAGAAACATAAAACGCACACATCTCCTCACAGCTAACACAGACTCGAGTCAATACCAGTATCCAACGATATTCTATTCGTATCCATTCGGATTAGAGGATTGCCATCGCCACGCATCAGCACACATTTCATCAACGAATCTTTCTGCTTTCCAGCCCAACTCCGCTTCCGCTTTGGATACATCCGCATAACAAACTGCAATATCACCTGGTCGACGCCCTCCAATTGTGTATGGTATCCTTCTGCCCGAAGCCTTTTGAAACCCCTCAACCATTTCCAGAACACTGTTCCCTCGCCCCGTACCAAGATTGTATGTCACAACACCCGAATTGGACATGATTTTTGGCAAGGTTTTCACATGCCCAATAGCTAGATCGACAACATGAATATAATCTCGAACACCCGTGCCATCAGAAGTCGGGTAGTCGTCCCCGAAGACAGATAGTTCCTGTAGTTTACCGACCGCAACCTGGGCAATATAGGGCAACAAGTTGTTGGGAATCCCATTAGGATCTTCACCGATTCTCCCGCTCGGATGAGCCCCTACCGGATTGAAATACCGCAATATAGCAACATTCCATCTATTGTCCGAATGGTGAAGATCCTGTAGTATTTCCTCGATCATCATTTTGGTACGACCATAAGGATTTGCCGGACAAAGCGAAAAACCCTCTTTGATCGGAAGCTCATGCGGGTCTCCATAGACTGTTGCAGAGGAACTAAAAATGATGTTTCTTACATTATGTAAACCCATCACTTCACACAACACCAGTGTGCCAGTGACATTATTATGATAGTATCTCAATGGTATATTTACAGATTCCCCGACTGCTTTGAGACCGGCGAAATGAATTACTGCATCTACAGGGTAAGTATCAAAAACGCCGTTCAAAGCTTCCTTATCAATCAGATCAACTTTGTGAAATTCCAAGCTTCCAACAGCAAGTTCCTTGACCCTTCTCAAAGACTCTTCTTTGCTGTTATCAAGGTTATCCACAGCTACAACATCGTATCCAGCCTTCAACAATTCCACGCATGTATGGCTGCCAATATAGCCCGCTGCGCCAGTTACAAGTATTTTCACGTACTAACTTCTCCCCCGAATTCGGCGCACCAAAGTCTCTATAGTTCCACCCTCGCATCATCCCCAATGAACAAGCTCAAACCTTCCAGCCCCCCTTCTTGTTGGATCACTTGCGTATCCCTGCCGGTGACACTGTCATAGAGTCGTTTTATTTGCTTGAGGCGGCAATTTTGAAGAATGACAGAATATTCTATCGAAGATTTCTCAATTACCGTGCCCGCTCCGATACTTGAAAACGGTCCGATAAAACAATCCCTAATCTCGCAATTTTCGTCGATTGATACCGGACCTCGCACAATGCTATTTTCTATAACTGTACCCTCCCCGATTTCGACCCTCCCCACAATCTGGCTCTTCGCGTCTACCTGACCATTCACTTTTCGTTTCAAATAATTGTCAAGCACAACACGATTGGCTTCAAGAAGGTCGTCTTTTTTACCAGTATCCAGCCACCAGCCATCGAGGACATGACTTCTTACCTCTTTGCCCATATTCATGAATTGCTGAATGGCATCGGTTATCTCAAGCTCTCCTCGCCAAGAAGGTTCGATCTGGGCAATAGCCCGATGAATTTCGGAAGTAAAAAGATATACACCTACAATAGCATAGTTACTTTTTGGTTCTTTCGGCTTCTCCACCAGCTTGGTGACTCTACCGGATTCATCAAGCTCAGCCACACCAAAAAGGCGGGGATCCGGTACTTCTTTAAGTAAGATCAGAGCGTCTGAACCGTAACTGTTGAACTCTTCTACAAAATTTTTAACTCCACCCTCAATCAAGTTATCGCCTAAAAACATTAAGAAAGGCGAATCACCCAGAAAGTCCTGAGAGACCATGACTGCGTGAGCCAACCCCCTGGCATCAGATTGAATTATGTAGGTGATTTTCGCTCCCCATCTCGAGCCATCTCCTACGGCATTCTTCATTTCTTCTTCGTTCTCAGACGAAACTACAATGCCAATTTCCTCGATTCCAGCTTCTTGAACCTGGTCGATTACGTATACTAAGACTGGTTTATTAGCCACTGGCACAAGAGGTTTAGCCATAGTGTGAGTAAGAGGTTTCAAACGGGTCCCTTTACCAGCACACAATATTAATGCCTTCATTGTTCTGTCTTCCCCCATATTAGTCGACTGCAAGGATACTCCAGCCGTCACACCTGCAATATCTGTCTTCCCTCAGCTACTAGTGCCTCTGCCCTATCAAGGCTCTCAGCCTCCGAGTATATACGCAAAAGTGGCTCGGTGCCAGAAAATCGCATTAGAAGCCATGTTCCATCTGCTAACCTGAAGTGGTAGCCATCAACAGTGTTTACCTCAACTACGCCAACTCCCCCAATAAGCTCCGGCATATTATCGGTCAACCTTCGTATGATATTTTCTCGATCAGCAGCGGGAAACTCGATATCACTACGATGATAATGATGCGGCCCCACTTTGCTGTAAAGATATTCGATTAATTCTGAAGGTTTCTTGCCTGTCTTAGCCATCAAGTCAAGAATAAAGAGGGCAGATAATACTCCATCCCGTTCAGGTATGTGCCCACGATACCCAAAACCACTGCTTTCCTCACCACCAACAAGTGCTCCTTCGGCTGCCATGACTGGAGCTACATGTTTGAAGCCTACCTTTGTCTCGAAGACAGGAACATCATACAATTCACCAAGCTTGTTCAACATTCCAGTCGTAGTTACGGTCTTTACAATAGCACCACGCTGGCCTCGTATTTCCAGAAGATAGAATGCCAGCAATCCAAATATCTGTAACGGGGTCAGAGGTTGCCCGTTTTCATCCACAATCCCAACTCGATCCGCATCCCCATCTGTTGCTACTCCTACATCCACGCCGTTTTCTCGCACGAAACCGGCCAGCTCAGTCAGATTAGAAGCGATCGGCTCAGGCTGTTTCATCCCCGGAAATGCGGGGTTTCGTTCCGCGTGTATTTCCAGAATCTCCGTTTTAGCTGACCCAACAAGGTCTTTTATGTATCCAGCTCCGGCTCCAAACATCGGGTCCACGGCAATCTTGAAACCAGCTTGACGTATACTTTCAAGATCAACCATCTTCCCTAATTGCTCGGCATATGCCGGATATAGATCAACATACTCGATGATCCCCTCACTTAGCCCTTGTTCCAAAGGAACAATTTTAACTCGATTCTGATCAATGATGTCCGGGAGACGTTTTTCGATTGATGTTTCTACCTCAGGTGGAGCGCTGGCGCCTTCTGAAGTCTTTATTTTGAAACCATTCCATTCCGGAGGGTTGTGACTAGCGGTGATCACAATGGCACCTGCTGCACGATAGCTTAAAGCCCCAAAACTCACAACCTGGGTAGGGACTACTGTAGAGCTTAAATACACTTTAATCCCATTACCCGCCATAACTTCGGCAGCTGCATTTGCGAATCGTTCCGAAGCAAACCGAGTATCATAACCGATCACTATCCCCTGCAAGGCCGTCCCCGCTTCCATAAGGTATTCTGCCATACCTTGAGCACAGTATCGGACATTCTGAAAAGTGAATTCATCTGCAATTATCGCTCGCCAGCCATCGGTTCCAAACTTGATCATCTGCCTCTTTCCTCCGATCCCAATGCCAATCCCAATAATATAGAAAGACGCATTGCTTCCCTGAATTATTTCTGTTTTGGTTGTGCTTGTCAAGTAACAGTAACTTGGTCACAAAACGATCGCGTCCCATTTATACTTCTCTAAAGTAACCGGACAACTTCTGTAATTGCGTTCAAATCTAAGGAAGCTCTGAATAAGTGGTGACTTCGGGGGTCTGGGGGTGTCCCCCAGGTATAAAAGTCCCCCAAGACTGGGGGATACAGGGGGTTGATCAGAGGTTCCCTAAGTCAATGTCATCATTTTCGCGACACGATTTCGCGACAAAAATTAAACAGAATATTTCCCAAACTTCACCGATTGTTTACCTTCCATTTACCTGCATGTTTACCTTCGAATGATACTTTAGAACTTGTTCGAAGACAGATAGAGGAAATCAAGTTATATGTGTGGAATAGTTGGTTACATAGGTAATTCATCAGCCAAGCCAGTATTGCTGAATGCACTCAGCACACTCGAATATCGCGGATACGACTCGTGCGGTATCGCCGTAAAAAACGGCAGTATCGCCATTCATAAAGATACGGTTCGCGTAGAAGTGATGCAGCTAACTTCACCCGCACTTGATGGAACAGTGGGTATTGGGCACACCAGATGGGCAACTCATGGTGAGCCTTCTTCAATTAACTCCCACCCACACACAGATTGCACCGGTAAGTTTGCAGTGGTACATAACGGAATAGTCAGCAATTTCCAGAAACTGAGGCAGCAATTGACAAAAGAAGGCCATGTCTTCTCTTCAGAGACCGACAGCGAAGTGATACCTCATATGATAGAGAAATACTATCAAGGAGACATAGAGGAAGCTGTGCGGGCTGCCCTCGACGAGATAGAAGGTTCCTACGCAATAGCTGTTTTGACAGCGGATGAAAACAAGTTAGTAGCTGCACGAAAAGACAGTCCTCTAATTATCGGTGTGGGTGATGGGGAAATGTTTTTAGCTTCTGATGTGCCAGCAATACTGGACTATACAGACAGAGTCATATACCTCGAAGACAACGATGTTGTATCTGTAACCAAAAATGCTGTACGAATCACACAAGATGGAGTAGACATTGACCGTGAAGAGCATCGGGTTCTCTGGAATAAAGAAGACGTCCAGATAGCAGGGTATGATCATTATATGATCAAAGAAATCCATGAACAGCCGAGGGTAATAAGAGATACTATTGGAGATTTCCTGCTATCCTCAGATGCTGCGAAGGATTCGGGGATTGAAATAGGCGATGACCTAAGCACTCTTTCGATAGTTGCCTGTGGAACTTCTTATCATGCGGGTCTTATTGGCAAATATGTTATCGAAGAGTTGCATGGTATTCCCGTAAGGATTGATATCGCCTCTGAGTTTAATCACGGACGTAGGACAATCCGTCCTAGTGTGGCTATTGCCATAAGCCAATCCGGTGAAACCGCGGACGTACTGTCTGCCCTAAAACGATTGCGGGAAGAATCGGTAAAAACAGTTGCCATTACCAATGTTCCAGGTAGCACCATTAGCCGCGTAACAGATCAAGCCATTTACACTAAAGCTGGCCCGGAAGTCAGCGTTGCGGCTACAAAAAGTTACATTGCCCAATTGATAGCTTTATACCAACTCGCTCTCTCACTTCCTGGAATGAACCGCGGAATTAAAAGAAGCCTCATTTCGCAGCTAAAGCAGATGCCCGGCAAAGTTGAACAAATCCTCGATGGAACATGTGGAATTGTAAGTTGCGCCAAGTTTCTATCAAAACATGAGAATGTGTTCTTCATCGGCAGAGGTATAAATTACCCTATAGCCCTTGAGGGTGCTCTCAAATTAAAAGAGATATCGTATATACATGCGGAAGGTTACGCTGCCGGCGAGCTAAAGCACGGATCCATTGCCTTATTGCAAGAGAACACACCAGTTATAGCCATTGTGGCCAACGACAATACTTATGATGCTATGATATCCAATATCAAGCAGGCCAAAGCTAGAAACGCCCCGGTAATAGCGGTGGCCAGTGAAGACAATGAGGACATTCAAGCAATGGTCGATTATGTAATACGAGTGCCACGCACTGGCAATATGTTTTCACCAGTAATAAACGCAGTGGCGCTGCAACTACTTGCCTACCACACTGCCAAATTTCGTGAATGCCCGATAGACTTCCCACGCAACTTGGCAAAAAGTGTGACAGTGGAGTAAACAATGAATATTGTTACGAAGATAGTTTATAAAATAGTTTTTCATCGTGCTCTTCACAGGATGATTTATAAACAAAATAGCCATGGTATCGTAACCGAACTTGACTGAATATTTACCTTTTGTTTACCGGGATGTTTACTTTTACTTGGTATGGTGTAAAGTGATAGGGTCTAATCGAACAATCTTTGATATATAGTATCGAAAAGATGAGCAATCAATATTTAGCCAATAAAAACTCAGGGAGAATGATTTAAAAATGGAAATACTTGGGGGGTATGATGCAATGTTAGAGATGCCAACAAAAGAGAGTGCACTAAATATATTTGAAATGGAGATGATGGAAACGAAAAAGAAGATTACTACCAGTATCATTGTTCCAGCCTATAACGAAGAAAAAGTGACCTGACCCCCGAAAACTAGTCCAGGTAAAATGTTAGACTTGGACTGATTTGA
>JABHWQ010000060.1 GCA_018657655.1 Chloroflexota bacterium
CCGTCCCGTTAGTGTTGTGCCGTATTCCCCCATGGTTCCCAGCTTAATAAGCGACGTCTGCGGAATCAGGTCTCGCATCATGAACAGGACACCGAGAGTTCCCAGTACATTGTTCTGCTGGACATAGGTGGCGTGTTCCAGACTGATCATGCTGTAGGGGGCACTGGGACACTCGGCATAATATACGATAGCCTCGGGTTTCACTTCATCAATGAACACCCGCAGTTTATCGCGATCATTAAAAATATCTATTTCCCGAAAATCGATCTCGATACCCAGGACTTCTCTAGCGCTGCGTATTCTTTCTGTCATTCGGGTTATCGGGACTACCGTGTGAGACCCTTTTTCCGCTACCCAGTCCCTGCGAGCATAATTATCCACACCACTGATCTCACAGCCCAGTTGTCCCAGCCAAAGGGCAAGCGTCCATCCCAAGTATCCATCTATGCCAAGGATCATGACGCGCATATCCTTCAAGAGATAGCCGAATGGCGTTGGTTGCCATTGGGGACATTCCTCGAAAGTAATTGTTGCAGGATCATACAAACCTAACTCGGAGCGTCTCTTGCAGGAAGCTGTTTGGCCATTTGATACTGTTACAAATCGATTTGCTGCCCTGAGATCTGCGGCAGGACAATTCAAACAAGTGCATTTAGCGTTACGCATTTCCATAACTCTCTCCGTTGATATCTGCGACTAAGAGGAACCACCATTAATCCCGCATTGCTCGAAAAGCCTTTGAAGCTCTCTGCGGGCCAAGCGGGTAGGCTCCCCACCCTGGCGTTCCCAACGTTGAACAGTGGAAAGGCTTACGCCGATCTCCCGTGCCAAGTCTTCCTGGGTCCAGCCAGATTTTCTACGTAAAGTTTTCACCTTTTCACTTAGGTGATCCATACTGTCCTACCTTCACGTGCCGTGTTAAACAATGCTTCACCTGACACGTTGAGTAAAGTATAGTACAAATCATAGTGTTTTGAAATAAAAAACGAATAAACTCAACCAAGATGAGTGTAAATATCCTATAAACATTTTGGTAGACAATCAGACATGATCTAATTTGACGGGTGAATTAACTCAATAATTCGATTGAGAGGTACTCATAAGAGTATCAACTGTTGCTGCCTATTTTGAATCGTCGATGGTTGGTTCTTCTACAGGGTCAACCATCGACGATCAGAGTTTGCCCGGGATGTGGATTCGTTTGGTTCTCTGCATCAAAAACAGCAAGGTTTCCAGTTTCATCGATCAGGAACAAGGATATGGCTGTTTCACCATATAATTTTTATAGTCATCATAGTCGAATTTCTCGGTTAAACCGGTTCCCTTGACGACTGCTCCCGAATCAAATCTCTTGGTCAGAAAAGTGTGGGGCACTTCTGATCCGAATAACAATCGGCCACGCGGGTGCTGGGATACAGCTCTTTTGCGCCCGCTCCCGTTTGCCTTTACTGGAAGTTGGTATACATTTGCACGGCTCAAGAAAAGAGCAAAGTGCAGTGCGGCCAGGGAGTTAGCGCTGTTGTTGGGAGTCAGGGCCAACAAGTAGCCGATTCCACCTAAATCGATCTCATTCAATACATATTGAGAAAGTATACTGGCATAGAATGTAGGAATCCCGGAAGCGCGGGCTGCTGAAAGGTTTGCCCAGTCAGTATCGACGAGTAAAACCTGAAACCCCTTCCCTTGAAGAGCTCCAGCGATCTATCGGGCCCATGAATGAGCCCCGACGATCAGAAATCCCTATGGATTTGGCTTGGCAATTTGCAGCCAGTGCGCTAATGGGGCAACGGTTGAACCGTAGATTGCTACTGTTCCAATGATGACCAGAAATGTTATGGGTACCATGTCCCCGGCTTCGGGATGCCCTGCTTCCATTAGGCGAAATGCAAAAACAGCGGCCACGGCTACCGCGACGATACTTGCCATTTTAATTAGAAGATATTCATCCACGGAATATCATTGATCCTGCTGGGAATTTATGTGACCAGCATAAGGCATCACACTGAATACTTCAAGGATAGTAACATATATCTGTAGTCCGTGGATTCACAGTGGCGACGTGTCGCAGGTACTCAGTATGCGCGAGTTTTTGGTAATTGAGGATTAACCAATCCAGATATGGACGGGATGAGGGAGTGCTGGATTTGGCAGACTATACCATGGGGTATTCGGGAGCCTCAACCTTTTCCAGCTTCTCTTCGTTTTCGAGATAGTCGACGTACAATACACCGTTGAGATGGTCAATTTCGTGTTCCAGTGATTGAGCCAGCAAATCGGTAGCTTTTATACGGATTGCCTTTCCGTTACGGTCTAGACCTTTACAGACTATTAACTCTGAGCGTTGAATTTCGCCTCGGTAGCCGGGAAAGCTGAGGCATCCCTCTGTAACGGTTCGCTCTCCTGATTTCTTGACTATTTCCGGATTGATCAGGGCAAACGGTTCCTCGTCTGGCAATTCAACTGTGATTATACGCAAGGATTTGCCAACCTGGGGGGCAGCGAGTCCAGCGCCATAGGCTTTCTGCATAGTCTCGATCATGTCGTCGATGAGTTGCTGGATTGACTTGCTTATTGTGGTGACGCGTTTCGATTTTTCTCTTAACACGGTATTCCCGAAACGCTGTATTGGAAGTATTGCCATAATTACTCCTATTTCAATTATACGGAGAGGTTTGGGGTAGTGTCAATTTGTGCGGGCTTAGGTAATTCCCACAGGATCCACATCAACTGTCCAACCCTGGGGAATATTGACCTTAGAAAGCACTGATACTGGATCAGTACTTCGGATGATTACCTGCCATCGATATCTTCCGCGTATTCGGTGGGTGTAAGCGGGTGATGGACCGATTATGTCCATATTAGCCCACCCTTGCGAATCCTGCTCTGCTTTGAGATTTTGGGCCATTCTTGTTGCCTCTTCCTGACATCGCTCAAGGTTGGTATGAGTGTAAACCATGCTCACCAACCGATTGAATGGAGGATTCCCAAGCTGGCGACGGAAGATAATTTCCTGTTGATAGAATGAGCTGAAATCCTGGCTGGCAGCGGCTATGATTGCATAATGCTCCGGGGTATATGTTTGTACTATGGCATTACCGCCTCGTGATCCTCTTCCGGCTCTGCCTGTTACTTGTGCCAGAAGCTGGAAGGTTCGTTCGCCGGCGCGGAAATCGGGGAGGTAAAGTCCCACATCTGCACTGATAACTCCAACCAGTGTTACCAGCGGGATATCCAGTCCCTTGGCTATCATCTGTGTACCGATAAGGATATCGGCCTCGTGGGATTGAAACTTGTGAAGTATCTCTTCATGGGAATATTTGCCCTTGGTGACATCCCGATCCCAACGGAGAATCCTTGCTTGAGGGAATGCTTTGACAGTCTCCTCTTCGACCTTTTGAGTGCCGATGCCGAGAAACTTGATTCGTTGACTCTGACAATTGGGGCATTCAGTCGGGGGAGGAATCCTGTAGTTACACAAATGGCATATGAGTTCATTCTCCATCGTGTGGTGAGTCAGGGCCATCTCACAACTTCGACAGCTCATAACATGTCCGCAATCGCGGCATTGCACGAACGATGCAGCACCTCTGCGATTGAGGAACAGAATAACCTGTTCCCTGGCAGCCAGTGCATTATCAATTGCCTGTGCCAGTCTTCGGCTGAAGATACTTCGGTTACCTTGCTTTAGTTCCTGTCGCAAATCGATAACATCAATGTGGGGCAGAATGGGGCAAGATCCGTCGCTAGTCTGGCCAACCCGTTCTGGTAGTTCCAGCAAACGGTAGTTACCTTTTTGTGCTTGATGATAGCTTTCGATATCTGGAGTGGCACTTCCCAGGATAACCACTGACCCGGTTAATTCCGCCAGTTTCAAAGCGGCATCGCGAGCGTGATAAAGAGGGATTTTATCATGTTGTTTGTAGGTCCATTCGTGCTCTTCATCGATGACGATTAACCCCAGATCGGGCTGGGGTGCAAAGACAGCGCTTCGGGAACCGATGACTACATCGAACTCACCTTCCCGAATGAGGTGCCATTCGTCAAATTGCTCGCCGGGAGAAAGCTTGCTGTGAAGGACAGCGACGCGTTCCGGGAATCGGGAGGCAAAGCGATCGATCGTTTGGGGTGTTAGCGCGATCTCCGGTACAAGCACAATGGCCTTCTTGCCCAGCCGGATAGTTTCAGCTAGAGCCTGAAGGTAGATTTCAGTTTTTCCGCTGCCTGTAATGCCGTGCAGGAGAAAAACCTCGGATGAACCCTTTAAAGAGGTTGACTCCAGGCTTGTCTGTATTCGTTCCCAGGCTGCCCTTTGTGCGGGGGTGAGTTTTAGGGGCGATGTTGTTTGGAAGGTGCGGTGAGCCAGCGGATCACGCCGTACCTCGAGTCTTTCAATTGTCACTAGTCCCTTTTTCTCCAACGCATGAGCTGCTGCCGAAGTAGCTCCTGATTGACTGGTGGCTTCGGACAGAGGAATAGTTGAATTCTCTTTGATAAGGAATTGCAAGAGATCGGATTGCTTGTAGGCTCTTTTTTTGTTTAGCGGATCGAGCTCATCTTGGGCGCGATCAAGATCGACGGCCAAGCGAATGAAAGTAATCACTTTGGGGTTTATTCGAGCACTCTCCAATTCCGTATTCTTGATGATCAACTTTTTGCGTGAGAGTTGATCTACGGTAGATTTCACTTGTCTTTGCGGAATTGTCTTGGCAAGTTGCCTCGCGTCTATGCGGCCATTTTTCTGTAGAAAGGTGAATGCCTTTTTCTGAACCGGTGTTAACTTGGTAATAGTTTCTTCGGAAGTATCAGGAATGACTTCAATGAGGGTAAGAGTTTTACGCTCGAATGCCGGGGGCAACATCAGGGAAGCTGCTTCAAAATAGGGGGCAAGATAGTATTCGGCAATCCATTTAGCCAGTTCAATCTGATAATCGGCAAGTAATGGGTGAGGGTCGATAACTTCGACGATCTCTCTGGTTTCTTCAACCGGAGAATGGTCAGTGAGATTGAAAACGATTCCCTGAAGATGTCTGGGCCCGAAAGGAACCCAGACGGCTGAGCCTTTTGTGATCGGGGTATTGGGGGGTAAAGCATATGTAAAAGTTCGCGGCCATGCTGTTGGAGCATTGACCGCGACTTCGGCATATTTCATCCCTTATTAGCTCGATTTTAGCTTGAGTCGAGTCTTCTTCCGGCTGAGTCCTCTGAGATAGTACAGTTTGGCTCTGCGAATATGTCCGCGTGCGACTACTGTTACTTTCTCTAGTAGAGGTGAATTGTATGGGAAAATACGCTCCACACCAACTCCATGGAAAATTTGCCTCACTGTGAAAGTAGATGCTATGCCAATGCCTCGCTTGCGGATAACCACACCTTGGAACACCTGCGTACGTACTCTCTCACCTTCGACAACTTTGAAGCTTACCTTGACTGTGTCACCAGGCCGAAAATCAGCGACATTCGGATTGGGTTCTACTTTAACTACTGATTGTACATCCATTTTTGGGAAATCCTTCCTAATCTAACTCGCAATTAGAGATTGTAACATTATTCCAGATTTTTTTCCACCATTTTACGTTCTTTAGGGATGTGCGAAACTTCTAAAAATGAAATTGTACTATAGCCTAAGAGTGAGTAGTATAGTTTTGATTGGTTTTTACATTTTCTATTTGGGGGGAGTAAGATTACAATGAGTAAAAGCTGTATCTTCTGGATTAAGCTTGAATTCCTCTTTCAGTATTCCTTTGACAATTGGAGCGAATTCCTGTTCATGGCCCAATGGAACAAATACATGTCCACGCCACTTGTGCATATCATATAATTCTAACCATTGCTGAATAGGAAACACTTCAGGTAAAGGTTCTTTGCTTTCATCTGAAAACTGCACAAAGGCTCCCCACATATCTTTACTAACTCTAGGCGGCAATGGTAAATCGATCCATACTTGTTCATCATAGCACTTAATACCTTTTTTCCTCGCTTCTCTTGCAATACGCCGCGCAGTTTTTCGGAGCTTTTCATGCATATCAATATTGTAACTATGTCTTTTTGATTGAATCTCTTTCCATCCATCATCTCGTTTGATTGTCTTAAATGATATTATCATAGCTCGTTTCAGAAGCCGGCGGTACTGAAGATCGTGAACCAGATTGTGCATAGTACTATTCTTCTCATATCGAGTGCCCATTGCCCAAAAATCTAATTCAGAACCCCAGAGGAAATCACTCAGTTTATTAAATCTAACCCCCGATTTTCTTCCGAAATATACTCCAGTTTGTTTCTTTTTCTGTACATATTCAATGATCCCTTTAAGCATGCAAAGACCTGCCCTAACTTTGTGGTGATGATACAAAGATGGATATAATTGAATTCGGTTAAAAAGAATCTGCTCTAGTGGCGATGTCCCAGTATAATCTACAACAAGTCGTTTCCATTTGTGACCTTCGTAATCTTCGACTTCACCAATTCCTGTGGCATACCATAATCGATCTAAGTCGATAGTCATCGGAATGCCACTGAATCGTGCGTCTCTAAACTGATAATCAAGTTTGTCAGCATCGAATGGACCATTCAGAATATCAGATCTGAA
This sequence comes from Chloroflexota bacterium, assembly GCA_018657655.1. GTDB lineage: Bacteria > Chloroflexota > Dehalococcoidia > SZUA-161 > SpSt-899 > JABMQN01. Next base: position 6,587 of record JABHWQ010000060.1, read on the forward strand.
TCTGAAGGCTTTTTCGTCATGTCCTAGTATAAAATTGGTAAGATCTTCAATTTTGCAATCAACAGTGTAGTTATCCCTTACCTTATCAAAAGAAACCCCGAAAGCTTTTGTTTCGAGGATTTTTGCAGTGAGTACTTCGTGTGGTGAGTTATTCACATAAGGCTTATTACTTCGTATAACTTGCATCTCTGGTAGTAAACCATAAACTTCTTCACTTGCATGGGAAAAAATACAATGACCAACATCATGCAATAAAGCTGCTAATCTCAAGTGTATTTTATCTTGATCTTGAATAGGATTTTGGTCTTCTCGGATATACTTTTCCCTGAGCATATCCGAGAAATGGGAAGCTTGTGTTACAACGCCAAGAGTATGATCAAATCTTGAATGTATAGCTGTGGGGAAAGTAAAAAAACCAAAACCTAATTGTTGAATATCTCGTAAACGCTGTAAAAGAGGGGTATCGAGGAGGGCTATTTCATGCCGTTCGTACCGGTTTGTGCCCCAAGTGCATTCATGTATAACCTTACGTGCACGAACAGGATTTTCAATACCAGCTAAATGTTCTGATACAAATTCCTCCAGAGAATCCGCAAATTTGTCATCAGGCATTTGTTCAACTGGGAACTTTTTCCTGAGTTTTTTTGATTTCTTCAGCTAATCGATGAGATATTTTTTTAACTTCGCTCTTTTGTTCTAGCTTGAGTTTATTAGTTCTGAGCAGGTACCCCTTAGTTTCAGGATTAACATCAAATGTAGTTAGTTTGGGATTTTTCCTTTGCAAGTCTTCTCTGATTTGGAGATTTGCAATAGCTTCGTCAATAACTGGGGAATATGGAAACATATCAGTTTCATCAAAAGGAATAGATCCAAGTAGATCAGGGTATGCGTTTTTCAAGTTGAAAAATGTTCTATGTATCCATGGTGTTTTAGTAGGTATTACGTCTTTGCAAAGTTCGTCTGGTAACTCAGCAAATATTGCAGCAAGTAGGTCAGTGGGTGATAGGGATTTTGTTGTAACCACGTTAACCTCCTCTATCCGAAGTAAGTCAACTATACGATAATATATCTTTAATCAGAGGAAAGATTTTGGTTATTATATAGCTTTCTATTTTTATAAGAAATAGGCATTTTGGCCTACAGCTATCATGTTTAAGTATTAACATGATGAATACAAATTGTCAATAGTCTACTTTTGTAGTGTTGACATTTTGTATGTGCATTGTTAAAATGGTATTCCCCACGACTATATAAAGATATGAAGCAAAAAAACAAACCTCAATGGAAAGAATCCGGTGATTTTATTAAATCTGAAAGAGAGCGAGCTGATCTAACTCGTTTGGCTTTAGCTAAGCATGTTGGCAGAGAACTATCTACAATTATTAGCTGGGAGCTGGGTTACAGACGTCCAAAACAAAAGCAATTACTTTTGCTTGCTCAACTATTCGGTATTCGAGTGCAGATATTACAAGCCAAAGCGCAGTACACACCAGAATTTAATTGGTATGCTTCATTTTCTGCCAAACCAGACTCAGTAGACGATACTCTACTTACAGCATCTGAGGAAGAAAAGATCAAGTTGAGAGATTATTTGCATTATCTTCGTTTCAAAGAAGAAGTAATGGAATCTGTTGGTAGTATCCTTGATTGAGGTTAGTTTTTATAATACAGTTGTTGCTGATGCTTTAGCTTGCATAACCCAAACACTCAATAAAGAATTCAATGTCATTTTATCCAATCCCCTAACCCGGTGATTAACCAGTTTCCCATCTCCATCTTTCTTCAATCTTGAGAATATTCGCTCAACACTTACTCTCTTGGTATATAGCTTCTTCCATTTCTTTGTATGGCGAGGAATCTGACAGTATCTTCTATAGTCTTATGAAGCGAAAAGAATCAGTAAATCACAGAAAAATTGCCTCACTATGGGGTGAAAAATTGCTTGCACTTATTTTTCATTCGCGTCTTTAGCTTCGCGAAGAGTTTTATTCATCGCTAATTCTTCCTCGGAAAGATCGGCGTTCTCCAGGAGATCAGGTCTCCGCTGGAATGTTCTTAGGATGGATTGCTCTCGGCGCCATTTGGCTATTTCGGCGTGATTCCCGGAGAGTAAAACCGGCGGCACTTCCCATCCCCGGAAACTCTGGGGTCGAGTGTATTGTGGATACTCCAGAAGACCGTTAGCATGGGAATCGTCCTTGATTGATTCATCTGATCCAAGAACTCCGGGAAGCTGCCGGACTACAGCATCAATTATCACCATAGCCGCCAACTCTCCTCCGGTCAGAACATAGTCGCCGATACTGATTTCATCGGTAACCAGGTGCTCTCTTACCCTTTCATCAATCCCCTCATAATGTCCGCAAATTAAAATGAATCGGTCATGCGATGTCAGTTCCTCGGCTACTTTCTGGTTGAAAAGTCTTCCCTGGGGGGTGAGCAGGATAACCGGAACATCCGAGTCCCCCTTGATTTTTTCAATCGTGGAAAATAGCGGTTCAGCCATCAGAACCATTCCGGCTCCTCCGCCGTGGGGATAGTCATCGACTACCCTGTGTTTGCCGATTCCCTGGTCCCGCAGGTTGTGAAGGGCGATTTGAACCAAATCATTTTCTATGGCTCTTTTGATAATGCTCTCATCGAAAGGTCCGCCGAACATGTCTGGGAATAGAGTTACTATGTCTATATGCACGATTCTGTTGGTCTTTATATGTTTATGGAATAGTCTATCAATTGGCCGCGGCGGAAATCCATAGATTCAAACAACCCTTGCAGTTGGCCATCGTGCTGATCGACCATCACACGGACCATTTTCAATCCTTTGGAGCGGCAATCTCGGACCAGTGCTTCGATGAGCTTTCTGGCGATGCCTTGTCTCCGGCAGTCAGGATCAATGCCGATTACCTGAATCACACATGCCTCTGTCACTTGTTCGGGGACATATGTAATGGCAGCCATGGCAAATCCCACCACTTTTCCAGAGGTTTCAGCAACGAAGCTGTAGCCAATTTGTCCACCGATATACCCAGTGATCAAATCTGCATACGTAAAAGCTCTTTCATCTGCCCCGATTTTTCTGTCTATTTCGAAGACAGCATCGATATCATCCTGGGTCATTGGTCGGATGGTGACTTCAACTTCAGTGGTTGCCATGATGACCTCCTCAGAAGCCGTTAATTCCGTTGATAGCCAATACTAATCCCCGATGCGTACTTTGTCAATATGTTTGGCTTTTGAAGAAGCAGCCACTTATTTCAAACCCTTACCGTATTGGGCACGCTCCAAATGCCGTTTGGTTGTTTGGTCCGTACTGTAATAAAGCTCTGCCCCCATAAATAGAGCTGGGTTCACTGCTGTTGGATCGAGATGCCCTGTTGATGTAAATGCCTCTTCATCGTAGTGAGTTGCCACAACTTCCCCGACAAACCATTCATGATCACCTATTGTATAACTGGAAAAAAGGGTGCATTCATATGCTGCATAAGCATCTCTCAGAATAGGGACGGAAGTTACCAGCGCTTCATCCTTCTCCAGATTGAACCTTTCAAATTTGTCTACTTCTCTTCCTGGGCATCCTCCAGTTCCCGCAACAAGATCAGCTTTCTCCAATGAGAGGAAATTGATACCGAATTCCTTTGACTCCATTATGAGTTCATAAGTATATCTCTTTGGAGCGATGGAGATTCCAATCAGTGGTGGTTTTTGAGAGATCGAACTGAACCACGCTACTGCCATAGCGTTGTCCCTGCCTTGTGCATGGCAGGTGACGATGACTGCCAGTTTGGGATAGTGATGGTGAAATCCGGCAGCTCCTTCAACATGCTTTTTGGCCATTGTTTCCTCCTTGGTTGAGAGATTAGGATTTCTTTTTCTTACGCAACCGTTTGAGGGCAGCATCGCGATAGATTTTGGCAAGCCCCTTACCGTGGTACTGCATTTTTTGGCGTTTCTTGAGCTTTCGCTCCTCGCGACGCTCCTGGCGGGTTTTCCAATCAGCCACACTTCACCTCCACTTCTAATAGACGATTAGATTGCGCCTTTGGTTCGCAATTGCTCAATTTCATCGGCAGTGTATCCGCCAATTTCGGTCAGTATCTCATCAGTATGCTGCCCCATTTTTGGGGAAGCGTTTTTGGTCCCGGCCCAGGCTTTGCTGAAGTGAACCGGATAACCTGGCATCTTGGTCTTACCTCTTTCAGGGTGTTCAAAATCAACAATGTAATCGTTTGCCAGTATTTGAGGATCGTGCGGTAGTTCGGAGGGCTTGTTGACTTCGCAACAAACAAAGTCATTATCTTTTAGAGCTTTCAGCCACTCGTCGCGGGATTTGGTTAGGAAAATCTCATCAAGAAGTGGGACGAGCTGATCGGCATTTTGAAGTCGGTTTTCATCAGAATCGAATCGAGGGTCTTTCTCCAATTCCGGATGGCCCAGCAATTCACAAAATTTGGGCCATTGCTGCTGCCGTTTCTGCGCAGGAATGGTTATAATAAACCATCGATCATCGCCACATCGATAGTAGTTTCTGGTGGCATGTTCCTTGATACGCAGATGGCGTGGGATTTCCTGCCCATCCATGCAGGCCGTGAAAGCATTGATATAGTGCAGATAGAGTCCGGCGCTCAGGACAGACACATGAACCTCCTGTCCGATCCCTAGTCGTTCCCTCATGAACAAGGCCGTCAATATCTGATGGCTGCACATGATGGCTGTTGCCTGATCGAGTATGCCGAATTGAGAAACCATCGGGGGCATTCCCTCTCCTCCTACGGTCCACATCAATCCCGATTTTCCCTGCCCCTGATAATTGAAGCCTCCCAGATCGCGGTCCGGCCCTTTGGGACCATATGCAGAAACCCAGGCATAGATGATTTGCGGATTGATCTCCGAAAGG
>JABHWQ010000058.1 GCA_018657655.1 Chloroflexota bacterium
CTGGGTGGCGAGTTGGTATTTACCGACGGGCGGCCGCTGGAGGCTCCGGATGAGATGTTTATCGACAGCCGGATTGCAGCCCAGGAAGGGCTGAGCGTTGGCGATTCGCTGGTACTTGGCAAAGCGTTCAAGATAGTGGGGATTGTGCGTCCCGGAGTGGGTACGCGCGTATTCATGCATCTTGAGAAGATGGCCGAACTTACCAGCCAGCCCGGAAGGGTCAGCCTGTTTTTCGTACGCGCCGAATCACCGGAGGTAGTAGACCAGGTGAGCAAGTCGATCCTGGCGCAATGCAAGGGTGTGGACACCCAGTTCATGAGCAATATCGCCGCTTCGATGGGCAAGTACCTCAAATCTCTCAACCAGTTTATTGGCGCTATCAACTACACCACCCTGATAATCAGCGCTCTGGTGATCCTGCTCTCGATGTACACCACAGTGGTGGAGAGAACCCGCGAGATAGGCATCCTCAAAAGCCTGGGAGCCTCGCGCGCTTACATTCTAACGGCGATCATGGCCGAGGCGTTCGTGATCAGCCTGCTGGGAGCGATCCTGGGAATCACCCTGGCCGTTGGCAGCAGCGCGGTTATCGAGTGGAAATTTCAACTACTTACAGTGGAATTAACCACTAACCTGGCTCTCAGAAGTCTGGCCCTGGGACTGATTGTCGGCAGTATCGGCGCACTGTATCCGGCTCTGTGGGCTTCGCGCCAGGATCCGCTCAACGCTCTGGTTTATGATTGAGTTTTTTAAAGCAAATGCCAACAAAGAAAGAAGGGCTGCGGAAAGTCGCAGCCCTTCTTCTTTTTTAGTCTCAGTTTTTATGTAGGGGCGGACCCATGTGTCCGCCCGTTTTTGCATTAAAACATTATTTAGCTCTTCCTTTCATTTCCCACCGTAGCGGGTTATTCAAGATATACTCTCTTACTTCTGATATATTTTCCAGCTTACGGATTACATGCTCGTAGTATGAGCGCTGCCAGAGGCTTTTTCAAAGTGCTCCCACTTTCCTTTCCTCACCCCTCTAATATACTCATTGGTTGACATTGCTTTGAACCACTTGATTATATCCGGCAGTGCAGTTATTCCTGTTACATTATTTCCCAACTCCCCTCCCGGGCGGACACACGGGTCCGCCCCTACATGACCCGTTTGTTTCTCCGGCTCAAGTATATTTATAATGCCGTGAAGGTGATTCGGCATCAAAATGTATGTATCCAACTGGACAGTCAGAAATTTCTCCGGTATTTTGCGCCACCAGCTTACTATCATCTCCCCGGCATCGTTCAGCAGCATTTTACCACTTTGAATCTTACCAAAAAGATTAAAACTTTGGTGTGTACAAAGAGTAACAAAATACGCACCCGGAGTTGAATAATCATACTCCGCCAAACGCACGGTTTTACGTCTTTGCTTGCTTAACTTGGCATTGGACATTATGAAATCCAATTGGGGAAAACACTCATTACCTGCTGGGGCGGACCCATGTGTCCGCCCTTATTTTCTAATATCCTATCAGGGTCAGCACCAGCCGCTTGATCATGCTCAGCACAAAAAAGGCCACTATCGGGCTGAAATCAATTCCGCCGAACACTGGAATCAGCGCCCGGAACGGCTGAAGGAACGGATCGGTTACCCGCACGAGCAACTGCACCCACGGTTGACGGTAGTCCACGTTAAACCAGGAAATGACAATCCTGGCCAGCAACATGTAACCGTAGATTGTGAACCCCTTGTCCACAAGTCCATATAGCATAGGCATTGCATATCCCTTCGCTGTTCCACACGTTGAGCAACGTAAAATACGCCCGCTCCATTATGGAATATATTGTAAGTTCAAGTTTTATCCAGTTCTGCCGATAAAGATATACGCGAGAGAATTAAATGCAATCTCCCGCTCGTAACGGGCACGGATGCCCGGACATTGATTCATCACGGAGGATGAGATGCCGCTCATGAAGTACTTCCGCTCGCTGCGCGGGAAATCCCGCCGTGGCGTCAATCCCGGCCAGGGGAATTCCGGCTGTCCATCAAGCTGCGACGAACCTCCCGGCCCAAGAGCCACAGGCGAAGAGCTCCAGGCTTCCCAGCGTTTCTACGCTGACCAGGAAACCACCCGCAGCCTTGGCAAAAAGAGCAGCCGCAAGGGATTGCGCAAGCATATCGCCGGGATCTTTACTATCTGATTTCAGTTTAGTTCAACGGCCACGTCTGAGGCGGGGATCCAGCACGTCCCGGAGCCCGTCGCCCAGCATATTGAACCCCAGCACGGTTAGCAGGATTGCCACGCCCGGGAACAGGCAGACCCACGGCCTGGTGGTCAGGAAAAACTGGCCCTCGGTTATCATCGCGCCCCAACTGGGCAACGGCGGTTGTGCGCCCAGGCCCAGGAAAC
>JABHWQ010000057.1 GCA_018657655.1 Chloroflexota bacterium
GACTGATGAATGGATCGAGACTGGCGAACAGTTACCGGTGACAGATGCTCAGGATATGAGCAATTTGCCTATGACGTACATGTTCGAGCAGCCAGGAGCCAAGAAACGGAAAGTCAGTATCAATACGCTGGTGCCAACGAGGGGTGATGTCAACTCCACGTTGGTGCAGCGTTATGTTGACCGTACCCGGATTACTGACCGGTACAGGCAGCTACCTTTCGGGGTGAAGTTCAGGGGAAGTAACAAGATTTACGTGCTGGACGGCAACCATCGTCTGATCGCGTGTAGAAAAAAGAAACGCAAACGCCTCAACGTCATTGTGAATGAGTATGACATCACACTCGACGAGGCCCTGCGCTATGAAATGAACTTACTAGATTTAGTCGAGATTGCCAATGAATGTCCAGAAGACATGCCGTATCACTGACATAGAATCCACTGTGGCCGGGATCAAACTACGTGGTGGCCCCCGCCTGGCGGTGACTCAAACACAGGAACACGAGGACGGCACGTTCACCGTGTACATCAACACCTATCCGGCGGTCACTGACACCACTCTTTACAAGAAATTCGACAAAATCGGACTTCTTTTCATCGGATCAGGCTGGAATGCGGAACTTGGCAACTTCCTCCGCCTCATGCCGATGCCCCAAACCAGGTAAACACGCCGAAGCCGTAGTCTGCCCCATGTGTTAATTCTCCCTTGTGGATACCCTAAAATCCTTTGTCAATCCTTAAGCCTTTTTGCTTGACTATTCTCCTTATTCAGCTATACTTAGAATATAGCAGATTAATTATCAATTGAAGAGAGAGAAACAAGCCATGACTACCCAAATAACCCCAGAATTGCAGCAATACATAGATGGGAAATATGGGCATAACCCTGCCTTACATGCACTTGTGATGAGGAAACCCAAATTAGCAGCACAAAGCATGAGAATGAACATGGCCTTAGATGCCTTTGAGAATGCAGTGATTCAAGGCAAGTCAGAGAGTGAAGCCTTAGAACCCATAAAATCCCTATTTGCAAAGCCAGTCACACCGAAAACCCCGCGTCAACTCGCCCTGGCTGCCAGAATCCGCCCGTTCAAGGGATAAGTATCCCAGTACACACACAAACCCTAGCCCGGCACATGCCGGGATTTGGGGTTAATAGCAGATTAGACTATGAGAGGTCAAAAATGTTACACGAAATAGTTGAGGCACAAGAAGAATTACGCAAGACCGATTCGTTGGAAGTCGCCCTGCGCGGAGTCGATGAGGCGCATCAATGCTGTACCTGGATTGCAGAGTCCGACAGGATCAGCCCCGACGGGTTCCCTGTAGACATCTGGGAAGTAAAGGTTCACATCTTCCCGCTTGAGGAGCAAGACCTGGAATCTCTGGGGCAACAGGTCGGGAACGATTGTTCCGTACTCACAGGATGGGAATGGCATCTGATCGAGGACACTATCGAGGTAAAAGAGTCCTGCATTGGCACCTACGCAGAGATCACCCTGACCCCGGCTCTCAACATCTGAGCCTAACACACTCCCAACCACCAGCCCGGCACATGTCGGGATTTGGTGGCAATAGCGGATTAGATTAATGGAGTAAGGAACATGAATCAAGGAATAGAACGAGCACGCGAACTGTACAAAATGGCCGAACCGGAGCTATTTAATCTCTATGTTGAATTGATGGGACAGACGCAACCGGCAATCCTGGTGGAATGCAAACCCCCAGGACGCGGCTACATGGTGGATCGGGTGGTTGAAATGGAAACAGAGTTGGCACGGGAATACCACTATCCCTGCATCGGGAATCACGGTGATGATGATGCTCCAACGCTGCCCTATGTTGTGAGTTTTGACAAGCCGTTGCGTATGAATCCCGGCACAATACAACATGGCGGGAGGATTTTTCATATCCCTATGTGGCCGGATACATGCGACATCCCTCACCCGGAGGGGTTCAAGAGCTACGGTGAAGCAATGGTCTATGCGATGAAGTCATTCAAATAGCGAGGAAAGTCTGAGTGAGGGGGGACTTGAACCCCCGCCCGAACCGCTACTCAGGTTGCGCACCCGTTTTCACGATGTATGCTCTACCTCTGAGCTACTCACCCACGTAAATAATCATATTGAAGAATCCCGGTCAACGCAATGGCCGGGCTTTTTAGTCCTGCAACTTGCCCTGGATAATCCGCTTTGCGGCTTCAAGCCACAGAGTCATGGCCTCGATCCGCTCCATCGCCTTCTCTGCATCCTCTGCCTGTACACTTTCCACTCCCCCCACTCTATCGACGAATCGCCCTATGAACCGGGCATTCTTCGTGAAGTTCTTCGCTCCGAGCGGGTCTTTAGTAGGAAGGGTGGGGGAACCGGCGATTGCATCCGCTAACTGACGAGTGGACAACTTATTACCTTTGGCAAGTTCGAGCCATTCTTTTTGGCTGGGCACTGGCAGCGACGCTACAATCTGATGATGCGCAAAAGTCAGCGTGTCCATGCGCATGGACATTTTCACATTTCGCGCCACATACGCATACTCTCGCAAGGATTTTGCCTTGTACCCGGTAACAACCGCCATGTCCTCATAAGTCCATTGGAGTCGATCTTCACCATAAGCACACCAGTCTCCAACAATCCACTGCAACGAAGTTTTTACGCGCTGAACAAACTCAAAAAACGACTTCCATTCATTCTCGGTCAGGTCGCCGGTGATAGTCAACCCTACCGGAGATACTTCGAGTTTCCCGGCAATAGCCACCACACCCCCACGCTTGGAGACAATAGCGGCCTCCATAGACGGTATCGCGCTATCGGCCTGCTCGATCTGCCCGTACAGTTCCCTATCAGCCTCATCTATGGGGATATAAGCTGGTATCTGTATACCGGAATCACCGGCCCTTTTCTTATCACGCTTCGACATGAACCGCCTCCACTCGCTCAACGATCCGCCACATTATCCCCGCAGCCTTAGAATTCGGCGCAATCGAAAACACCGTGCGCCTCTGCCCCGTCGCCTCGGCCCACACAATCCCTAGCGGGATCGGCTCCCACACCACACTGCCGAAATGTTCTTGGAGAATAAGCAGGTTTTCGCTGTGCTCAACAGTCCCTTGCCGGTGCATGTTCGGGACAATCCCCAGTAACTCGACCTCATTCAACCCAACTTTAGCGCGATAAGGATCAAACGCCTCTTTGTGCGCCATACTTTCGACCAGGCCGTCTATCGCCAGCGTCTCGCAGCGTACCGGCATGACCAGGTAATCAGTTGCCAAGAAAATCGCCCCATGC
>JABHWQ010000140.1 GCA_018657655.1 Chloroflexota bacterium
GAGGCACGTTTCGGCATTCTTACCGCACTGGTAATGGGCTTCGGGCGGGCGATATCTGAAGTAGGCATCTCCATTATGGTGGGTGGGAATATCCGGGGCTATACCAGAACGCTAACCACTACAATCACGCTAGAGACGCAAATGGGAGAACTTGAACTGGCGCATGCTCTCGGAATTATCTTGATATTACTTGCATTTGTTATCAACCTGTCACTATTGTCTCTGCAATATAGGGAGTCCAAATGGCTATCTTGGATTTAATCGACATAACTCAGCAATTTAAGGATGGTTACAGCCTCAAGGCGGTAAATCTGTGTGTCGATCAGGGCGATGTATTTGCCCTGATCGGTCCGACTGGCGCCGGAAAGACGACTCTGATACGGATAATAGATCTGCTCGATTGGCCGATGTCGGGACAAATTATTTTCGGGGGTACGGACGTAACCCGTTCCAAGAGGGAGCGGCTCAAGGCTCGCCGCAGGATGGCCTACGTACAGCAACGGCCGACCGTCTTCGATATGAACGTATACGATAATGTCGCCTTGGGACTAAAATGGCGGCGCGTTCCTCGGAGCATTATCCGGGGGAGAGTTGAGCATGCCCTGGAACTGGTGGGATTGGCCGACTATCAGAAACGTAATGCCAGAACGCTATCCGGCGGGGAGACACAACGTGTAGCCATTGCGCGAGCACTGGTAACGGGGCCGGAACTTCTGCTCCTGGATGAACCAACAGCAAATCTGGACCCGGTTTCCACGGAAAAAGTTGAATTGATACTGGAAACCATTATACAAGCAAGACAAACCACTATGGTCATGTCCACCCATGACCGCTCTCAGGGCCAGCGGCTGGCCAATAAGATGGGAGTGTTGATCGATGGGGAGATTCTTCAGATCGGAACGCCAGCCGAGATGTTCCGCTCACCGACTCGCAAACGTGTGGCCGATTTCGTCGGTGTAGGGAATATGCTGGATGGAGTGGTAGGAGAGAGAATTGACGAAAGCCTCGTGAACATACAAATAAATGGAAATACCTTACAGGCAATCTCGGACTTTGAAGAAGGAGCAAAAGTATGGACACTTGTGAGAACAGAGGACGTCACCTTTTCACTTCAAGAAACCTCCACGAGTGCCAGAAATACGTTCAACGGACCTATTACCCGCATGACACCTGTAGCAACATTGGTGCGAATAGAAATTGACTGTGGATTTGCTCTGGTGGGTGTGGTAACTGCTAAAACAGTATCAGAGATGGGGTTAGAAATTGGTACTGTTTTGTTCGCTTCTTTCAAAGCAACGGCTATACATGTAATCCACAGGCAAAGCCATGACTAGAACCTGCGGCGTTTCTTGCCACCACCCTTAAAGCCACCCTTTTTACCTTTGAAAGGCGGACTTGACAAAGTAATGTCCATGGTCCGACCATCTAACATCTGATCTTTGAGGTTATCAATTGCAGCTTGGCCTTCTTCTTCCGAGTCCATCTCAACAAAACCATATCCTCTGGATACGCCGCTACGCTTATCCTTCATGATCTTAACTGAGGTAACCTTTCCGAATGCCTCAAACTGCTCCTGCAGTATTGTCTCGGTGATATCACCCGATAGATTGCCGACATATATGTTCATTAGCTCGTCCCTTTCATTAGATTTTGCGTCACTACATTTGACATTCTATCCACACCGAAAAAGGGGGCATGCAATCACAGCCCCCCCCTTTTTCTTTATATATTAGTTGATATTAATGTATTCTTAATAGCTACTGGTTGGCTTGGAAGACTTGTAGCAGTCTCTGCAGTATACGGGCCTGCCTTCACGGGGCTCGAATGGAACCTCTGTTTCAGTGCCGCATTCAGCGCATACTACAGGATACATTTGCCTTCGTGAGGTTTGATAGCCGCCGCCGCCGAAGCCGCCACCGCCGCCGCGTTGCTCGGATTTCCTTGTTGAACGGCAATCGGGACATCGTTTGGGATCGTTGGTGAAACCCTTGGTAGCAAAGAATTCTTGTTCCCCAGTTGTGAAGGTAAAGGTTCCCCCACAATCTGAGCATTGGAGCTCCCTATCGGTAAAACTCATTTGGATGACCTCCTGTTCCTATGGATTATTGGCTTAATTCCGGTCATCCAATACCTTTGTGGAACCTAGCCTTGGGGGGATACCTAAGGGGGTTGCTACCAAATGGAATGGGTAACCTTATCTAAACCACTGCACCGAGTGTACAGTACAAAAACAATAATTGCAACCGTGTCTGCCCCCAATTTTCCAGAAGGTTTTCGGGAAGCTGAACTACGATGCGGTTTTCTTGCGCTTGTCTCTTACATATACCGATTTGGCGGGAGAGTTATCAGAGGTACGCTCATTGATCTCAAACAACCCGGTTGCCCGAATTAAATCGCCCAGCTTGGTATAACCGTAATTGCGCGGGTCAAATTCAGGGGTGAAATTTGATATACTGTGGCCAACATTGCCCAAGTATGCCCAACCAGTTTCACCGGCGGCATTTTCAACAGCGTTTCTCAAGAGGTTGACCAATTTTGTATCACTCTTGAGCTTAGCCGCACTCAATTTGTCACTACTGGACATAGAATCTGAATCTGTCTTGCGAAGTATTTCCGTATATATGAATTTGTCACACGCGCCTACAAACGGTTTTGGGGTTTTTTGTTCGCCGAAACCCAAAACTATCAGTCCTGCCTCACGTATTCTAGAGGCCAGGCGGGTGAAATCGCTATCGCTGGATACAACGCAAAAGCCATCAAGTTTCTCAGTGTAGAGTAAGTCCATTGCATCAATGATCATCGCGCTATCGGTGGCGTTCTTTCCTGTAGTATATCCGAATTGCTGGATTGGCTGGATGGCATATTCAAGGAGAACATCTTTCCATCCCTTGAGTTTTGGATTTGTCCAATCGCCGTAGATTCGTTTAACACTGGCAACGCCATATTTGGCGATCTCCGCTATCAATCCTGCCAGGATTGCTGGTTGCGCATTATCTGCATCAATAAGTACCGCCAGCTTCCTCTGTCTCTGGTCCTGTATCATGATTATCCTCTTCTCTTGTAAATACAACTGATGCAACGGTAATGTCTGGACCGGTGATCAATCGCAAACATTTCCACCAATCAATACTACTTCATTTGGATGAAAACACAAAACCTTTTACCCAATGGCAGAAGCGATTGGGTAAATATAACACCATCATGAAGATCTAGCGGTCTTATAATAAAAAAGCTAAACCGCAGATACTGTATCATAAATGGGCAGGATTAGGTGCCCGTGGGATTATGGCAGGTCTACTGTTAGGTGCCCTCGTATTTGAAGGAGAGCTTAACCTTTGCTCGGTAGGCACGGATTTGGCCGTTTTCAATCTGCATATCCAGTTCAGAAACCTCAGCTATGCGAAGATCTCGCAGACTCTTTGAGGCCATATCGATGGCGGCGGTGGCTGCTTTTTCCCAAGACTCGGTACTGGTACCCACCAGCTCTATGACCTTGTACACACTGTCTGCCATTTTGCCCTCCATTAGTTCCTAGTGGTCTTCAGTGAAGTCCACCAATACCATCTGCGTAAGTTCAGTGGTACTGGCTAGACTATACCGTTTGTTCGCAAAAGTCAAGCGGTAAGAGGATCGCGATATCTATACCGCTGGGTGTCAAAAGGTGAATGCCATGTAAAGTCGACTGAAGAATGTACAATTATCAGTCACATATGGATGACTTGCAGGGGGCTATGATCTATAATTACTGTGACCTTGGATTCTCTATAATTGTTAGGAGTGTAGGTGCAATCAACAAATGATTGAAAAGCAGGCTCACTCCACCACGTTGGTATATGATGGAAATGCCGGAAGAACAGCAAAAGGATGAATTGGCCCAAATGCAGCAGAGAATTGCCGAACTGCAAGCTGTAGAAGCAGAACGCAAGAGGGGGAATCAGTTGCTACTAGCTTTCAACCAAGCCTCTATGGCTATGGGTACAGTTTTAGGGCCAAATGAAGTTTTTGCTGCCGGCGCAGATGAGTTCAAGAAACTTGGGTTTATATGTACTGTCTTTGTCTTGGATAACGACAGTATCCATTTATCACCAAGTTATTTCAGTTACGACGCAAAAGTGATCAGGGCTACCGAAAAACTTGCCGGAATTAGGGCTCGGGACTACTTCATCGCAGTAGAAGAATCA
>JABHWQ010000055.1 GCA_018657655.1 Chloroflexota bacterium
ATCAGGGTCCTAGTGTAGTGTCAACTCTGAACTGCCACATAAGAAAGTGCAGGTATATTTTCCTGCCGAGGATATGCGGCGTGTCCCCCGCTTCCTCTCGTTCCCCCTAAGAATGGGGACAAGGAGTTGATTGTTTGGATTCCGGATCGCGGTCCGGAATGACAATGCGGCAAATCATAGTTGACTTAAAACTAGCTGATTTTCGCGTCTTTCATTCCATATTAGGAGTACCAGGTTGGACAAAGAGACAATCGAACGCGAGTGGGCGCAGCAGAGGATAGAGCACCTCAATGGTGTGCTACGTGCTATACGTAACGTTGATCATCTTATTGTCCACGAAAAAGACCCGAAACGCCTGCTGAAAAGAGCTTGCGATACACTCATCGAAACAAGGAGCTATTACAATGCGTGGATTGCTCTCATCGATGATTCCGGCCAAGTAGTGGCAACCACTCAAGCCGGTTTGGGTGATGAATTTATACAGATGGCTGAACGCTTGCACCAAGGTGAGTTTACTACCTGTGGCTATGAAGCGCTGAGACAATCGGAATTAGTGACCATTAGCGACCCGCCAATATTTTGTACTGATTGTCCTCTGGCGATTAAATACCAAGGCAGAGCTGCGATGACTATGCGATTGGAACATGAGGGAAAGGTCTATGGCTTAATGTCTGCCTCGATTCCTGCTGACTTTCTGGGAGACGAAGAAGAAGAATCCTTGTTCGAACAAGTAGCAGGAGACATTGCCTTTGCATTGCATGATATCGAACTGCAGGAGGCGCACAAACAAGCCGAGGAGAAAATCCGCATCTATGCTCGTCAGGTTACACAGGCACAGGAGGACGAACGCAAGCGGATTTCTTTAGAGCTGCACGACGAGACTGCTCAAGAACTGATCAGGTTAGGAATGGATATTGATTCACTTGTTGGAGCTGAATCAGAGGACTTAAGAACGGGCTTGGAGGAATTACGTAATAAGGTTGAAGAGGTACTACAGGGAGTACGTCGTCTTAGCCAAGAACTCCGCCCACCGATGCTGGATGCACTGGGTCTGATTGAAGCATTGCGTTGGCTCATTGATGACCCAAGCGTTGAACCGGCAATCTCGGCTTCTTTCAAAATCCACGGTGACCAACGGAGGCTTTCGCCTGAAGCAGAAATGGCACTATTTCGCATAGTGCAGGAATCTTTGAATAATGTAAGAAAGCATTCACAAGCAACCGAGATCAAGATCGAATTGCAATTCCATTCAGAGAAAATCGATATGGCAATCTCTGATAACGGACAGGGATTTGAGCTGCCTAGAGATATCAACGAATTCGTTCGGATAGGCAAACTAGGACTCATAGGGATGCAGGAACGAGCCAAGCTTCTGGGTGGTATCGTGGTGATACAATCAGAGCCTGGCAAAGGAACAACCATAACTATGGAACTCCAAGGATAGGTGAAGCTCTACTGCGAGGCAGGGCGAGCGGGACCTGAAGTAGGCCTGTATGTAAGGAAATAGCTCGTAACCTAAGATAGCAGCAGCGTTTCAGGGAACAATTCCTGAGAGAGGGCTGGATTCAAATGAAGATAGGAGGGGTCGCTACATAAGTGCCCCCTCTTTCTTTTACACCTGCTAAATTGCATGTTTAACCATAGGTAATTCAGTATACAGAAAGTAAAGGCCTACACTTTCCTCATATTATTGGACACTGTTACGCGATAATTACCTTACCTCCATTTGATATTCAGTTTTGTTTCCCGTCAGACGCAATGTAAACTTAACACTTTTCCCTTCGACAAGAAGGGGCTCATATTCACTGCGCAGCCTATTGAAATCGATTGCAAGAATGTACTCAATATATCCAGTTTCTGATGTATCACTGAGATCTTTTCTCCGATAGAAGATTTTTGCGCGAGTCGCTCGTATCCCCTTTTACCTCATCGTATCCAGTGAACCATCTCCAGTAATCGACCAGGTATCCATGTGCCCACATTCCCTATGAATCCCCTGATGTAAGTCGGCGAAGATTTCGGACTGAGAGAGGGAATCCTTGTTTGCAAGTCAGCTCCACGTATTCGCTTCAATTCTTGCAAGCCTTCAAGGTCTGCCCCCCTCCCTTCAATTTCTCTCCATATACAAACGCGTTGCGGATTCAAGGCGCACTGCATACCTTCTACAGGAGCTTTCTTACAGGGGCCATAAAGGCTTTTTGCACTGCAACTGAATAAGGGGCAAACCCCGCCAGTATATGATATGACACAATGTCCACATGAAGAACACAGGGTATTCGCCACCAAATCATCTTTCGACGTGTCTCCTGAAACAATGGGACTAGCGCCGATTGAATCACATGCTGCAATAATTGGAATATCAGGACCACAAATGAAAGCCGATTTGACTCCTGCAGCACAGCTGATAATCACGAATGCATCCAAATTTGATGAGGCTAAAGCATTCTTTTGGGTTTGTCTCATTATAGGTTCAGGGCAGCATGCCGGAAGTGTTTTAGCGAAAACAACGGTTTTCCCCCATTCCTCAATGAGTCCTTTCAGATACTTCATTCCCCTTACACCACCAACATCACATAAATTGGCACAGGCACCACACGATAGTACAGCAATCCTATTTGACTGTCCCAAAGAGTACTTCAATTCTCGGGATGATTTATACTTCGTCTCAATCAAATACGCACGCCCTGTAATCCTGTTTTACTGGCTATCAGCATGACCTGCCCATGTTACTTGAGCAGGTCAAAAGGTCCGGTTCTCTATCACGGCAAATCAAGAACAGTGCCAGAGTTATTCATGAAAAACTCATCTGGGAATTCCGAAGCTAGCCGACAGGACGCGGTAAAACCGGTGCAGTGAGAAACCCCCAGTTTTTGAACATCGATTTTCTTCAAATCCTCCACAGTCCGTACCAATCGTTCAGGCGTTGCACCAATGAGGTGAGTCCCACCGATAATACTATGGACCCGTTCCTCTCCTGTAATCCTTTGCAAATGATGTGTAGTATTGATCATCCCCCGATGACCGCATCCGAGGATCACGATTAATCCCGACTCAGTTTTGATACCCAGCGCAAGGTCGTCAAGAAGCGGATCGGGCTCAAACGAGTCTCCAGTTTTAATGCACATTCCGGCATCAATTTCTTCATAATCGTTGATCATCGGGATTTCACCGGTAGCGACGATGTTATCAGTGATCCACGACAGTTCTTTCGTCAATTGAAAATTTGCTCCTAACGATTCCAATTCTTTGCGCTCAAAAGGAACACCAATGTATTTCTGGAACTCGCCATAGACGGCGTATTTGTCGCCCCACATATCCGGGTGTGCAACAACCTCAATTTCTCCGGTCTGAGCCAAGACATCCTTCATCCCCCCGGTATGGTCATAATGGCCATGACTGATTACCAGCTTATCAATCGAAGAAAGATCGATGCCCATGAGTTGAGCATTGTGCACCACAGACATGCTCTGGCTGGTATCCAGCAAAATCCGAACCCCATTCTCTTCTACCAGTATGCTCAATCCCCATTCAGCAATGACTCCTAAATTAGCTGAGTTCTCGCTTAGGGTAGTAATTCGAATGCTCATTCCTTTTATCCATGCTGACAGTCTTGTTTACTCAATGTTGGCTCCAGGTACTACCCCCCCAATCGATAATCCTAAAACTGTCTTCTTGGGGGCTATTGATGGTGTTTTTAGGTATAAACTAGAAACACATAATTCCGCATGAGAAGATCGATTGACTGTCTCATTATGTCCCTGTACGGGAGTACCTGTTCTCATCGAACACCTCGGGGCTAGTGTAATCTGAAGGATAGTAGGTTTCACTCTTTGCGAACTTGTTGGGATCATAAGGCTCAAGCTTGAGATCTGCTCTCTTGGCATCGATATGAGCAATGGCATCGGCAATCGCTTTGTCCACATCCGGCTCGAAGAACAAGGAGGCTCCGACCTTCTCTCTGTACCCTTTTTCCATCAACTCAACAACCTCGGGGCTATTGTCATACGGGTGAGGCCCAACCATCCAGGTGGTAACACCGGACGCAACAACATATGTTCCTATAGAGATGGCTTTCTCGCTCATCCACTCAGGGGCAAATCCAACCGTAGGAGCATCGCTAACATCATCACCTAGTCCGCCTTCAGTGGCAACCTGGCCAACAAGGGTAAGTATGCGGGAATTGTCAACACAGGAACCCATGTGAAGCACTGGGGGAATACCGATGGTCTGGCAAATTTCTTTGAGGCCAGGACCGCACATTTCCATTACTTCCGGAGTGAGAAGTCCCATCTTGGCACACGCGATGGCATTACAACCAGTGGTGACCACGATGATATCGTTCTTTATCATCTCTTTAACGACCTTGGTCTGATTATGATCATGAGGCAGCATCCTAACATTATTACAACCAACCACACCGGCAGCCCCCCTGATTCGACCGTTCGCAATGTTATCGATCAATGGGCGTAAGGACTGACGGAAGCTTCCACCGAGCATATAGTTGATGTATTCGTGCGAAAAACCAGCAATCAGATTATCTACGTAGTTCGGAATCCTGGTTTCTTTGCGGTTGGGGTAATTATCAATAGCCTTCTTTAGAATATCCTTGGCAATCCCCATCGCTCTGTGCTCGTCCATTTCCATGAACGTACTCCCCTCAATCTTAGCCTTGGGAGAAGTGCTGATGATTTCGGTATGATAACTTTTGGCTACCTCAACCAGCCCCTGCATCACACATTGAATATCTACCACCATCGCTTCGACAGCACCGGTTACCATGGCCAGTTCCTGTGAAAGGAAATTGCCCAAAAGCGGAACACCCTCGCGCATCAGGATTTCGTTGGCAGTACAACATATGCCAGCTAAATTAATGCCATTAGCACCTTTGGACTTGGCATATTCCAGGATTTCGGGGTCATTAGCAGCTTCTACAATCATCATTGAAAGTGTCGGCTCGTGACCGTGAATAATAACATTAACTTCATCGTTGCTGAGCACACCAAAATTGGCTCTGCCTTGTACCGGACCAGGGGTTCCGAAGAGGATATCGCTGATATCGGTTCCGAGCATTGAGCCGCCCCAACCATCGCTCAGGGAAGCCCTCATGGCATGATTCATGATGTGTTCGGCATCCTGATCAACTCCCATATGTGTACGGTGCATAATTTCTACAACCTCTCGGTCAATTCCGCGAGGGG
>JABHWQ010000054.1 GCA_018657655.1 Chloroflexota bacterium
CGAGGTTATGCATCGCACGACCGCCGGTGTCGATCAGGATGCCGAGCACATCATGAATCATGCCATGAGATGCGCTCTAGCGGATGGCTGGGGTGGCTCCATGCTGGGAACCGACATCAGTGATATCCTTTTCGGTACTCCCGGTCCAGTTAAGGGCAGAGCCAATTTTGGTGTCTTGGCCAACGACGAGGTTAATGTTGTTATTCACGGGCATCATCCCACCCTTTCCATGATGCTGGTAGAAGCAGCCAATGATCCCGAGGTCTTGGAGTATGCCAAGTCCAAGGGTGCCAATGGTGTCAATCTGGCTGGTATCTGCTGTACAGCTAATGAAATCCTGATGCGCGAAGGTGTGCCGTTGCTTGGCAATTTCTTATCCCAGGAATTGGCCATGGTCACCGGTGCTGTTGAAGCTATGGTAGTCGATATTCAGTGTGTTATGGAAGGATTGGTAGAGGTGGCCAAGAGCTATCATACCGACATCATAAGCACTTCACCTAAGGCCAAGATTACCGGAAGCATCTATATGGAATTTGAGGAAGAGCGAGCTCTGGAACAGGCGAAGAATATCCTGAAGAGAGCTATAGATAATTACCCGAACCGCAAAGAAACCATGATCCCGAACTATGTAGATAATCTGATTGCGGGTTTCTCTCATGAGTATATTAACTACATGCTGGGTGGCAGTTTCCGCCAGTCACTGCGCCCCTTGATTGATAACATTGCCAATGGTCGTATCCGCGGTGCTGCCGGCGTGGTTGGTTGCAATAATGTCCGTGTTCTGCCTCAGGATGATAACCAAGTTAAGATCGTCAAAGAAATGATCAAGAACGATATTCTGGTTGTCACCACGGGTTGCAATGCCATTGCTAACGCTAAGATGGGACTTCTTACTCCTGAAGTGATGGATATGTGCGGCCCTGGTTTGAGGGAAATCTGCGAGACCGTCGGTATACCTCCGGTAATTCACATGGGTTCCTGCGTAGATAACTCTCGAATCCTGACTGTTCTAGCCCAGTGTGCCACCGAGGGTGGTTTGGGTGATGATATTGGTGGTGGTCCTGCTATTGGTTTTGCACCTGAATGGATGTCCGAGAAGGCAGTTTGTATTGGAACATATGTGGTTGCCTCTGGGGTGAACACCTGGATGGTTGGTCCGCATCCTTACAGCAACAGTCCTGAGGTTGTGGAGTTGATGGAGAAGGGGTACAAAGAGAAAGTCGGTGCATCACTGTACTTTGAGCCTGATGTAGACAAAGCTATCGCTGATGGCATCAGGGCTATTGATGAAGCGCGTGCCGGTCTCAAGCTCGAACCATACGATCCCGAGAAATTCAAGAAGAGTGATACCTACTATCCGTCCGACTACACCGGAGCCGATGTGTTCGACGAGAATAGGTATTCGCGTTCCGGAACCTAATAAACATAACCGAACCGAACAAAAAGGCCTTCCCAAACGGGAAGGCCTTTTTTATTATCCGTTTGAGGTATCTAATTTATTCCGAATACAGAGCCTGCCCCAGAACTTTTTTCATCTCACTCAATCGAGAATTAAATTCGGAACGAAGTTCATCCGATTTTTGAGCCCACTCTTCGTTGTTTTCGATATTGATTTCGGCAATGGCACTACCGTAAATACCGGCGCTAGCCATACGTTCCTTGATTTCTTTTCCGGCTTCTTCCGCATTCTCTTCATACCAGAGTTTTTTCTGCCAGGCATATTGACCGAATAGACTCATAATCTCCTCAGAAATCTCGTTTACAGGTTTTGAGCCTCCGAGGCTATTGATTCCATCCAAGGTCCTCTCCGTTAGGTCTTTGTTACTTAAATCCATACCACCAATCAAAGTTGCAAGCGCTGACCGAATGGCAATAGCGGTACCTCCGCTTTCCAGCTTTTCTATCTGTTCGGCTAAAATGCTGGTATTGCCATGTTCAAAAAATCGTTGGGTGATAGCTTCGCCTGCTTGAATATATCTCCCCTCGTTCTGCCGCTGTAATTCCTCCGGCGAAAGTCTGCCCATGCGGTCGGCTCGTTCCAGAGCCCGCTCCAAAGCACTCTTCATTTCATCCATTTGATATCTCCCTATCTAATTTATATCAAATCCACAGCTTGAAGCAAGCACCTGTTAGACTTATAATATCAGGGGTTGGGAATCAGTAAACCTAAAACTGAGGACTATTAAAAATGCAATTAATAAATAACCTTTATGCTTATCCTTGGGATGGCAAGGGGAACAACTGTCACAGCTACCTTTTCAGGGATGTGCTTCTGGGGCAAAGACCACATGTGCTGGTAGATCCAGGATACGTTATCAATGAGATCGACGAAAAGTGCTCTGAACACCTCACCGCTTTAATGGCTGATGATGGAGTAAAACCAGAGGATATCGGACTGGTCATCAATACCCATTCTCACGTTGACCACTGCGGAGCCAGCGAAGCTATTGCTAGTGCAGGAAACACGCGGGGGATGATCACAATAAGTAAGATCGAGGATGAGTACCGTCGCGGGACCGGACTGCAACTGCACAAAATGATCGGGTTGAAGTTGGAGGATTTCGAGCCGGACTTCTACCTTCAGGAAGGCATCCTGAGCCTGGGAAATGGAGAGACCGGATTCGCCTTGCAAGTGATACTAACTCCGGGCCACTGCCCCGGATCAATCAGTATCTACGATCCTCAAAATAAGGCCCTCATAACCGGTGACGCGGTCTTCAACAAGAGCGTTGGGAGAACTGATTTCCCCGGTGGTGACGGCAAAGTTCTAAAGAGCAGCATCGAGAAGCTATCCGAGTTCGATGCGGAGTACCTGCTACCCGGCCACAATACTGAATTCGGGAATATCATTCAGGGCAAGTCTCAGGTTGATGAAAATTTTACTTTCATAAAAAGGCATTATTTCCCTGTGATGTAACTGGAACTCAAGCCGCGTGTCTTAGTTTATAGCGAATCGCTTCATACCGATTGTTCACATTGAGCTTGGAATACAATCGAGTGATGTGGTTTTTGACAGTTTTTTCTTCCACAACGAGAACCTGCGCGATTTCGGTGTTACTTCTTCCATCTGCTATCAGGTCCAGAATCTCAATTTCCCTCTGTGTAAGAGGATCGGCAACTTGCTGAGTTTCCAGAAATTGACTTTGCTGTTCATGTTTCCCTAGATCGGCAAGCGCAAGTTCAACCGCTGGAGAAAGAGTTAACGTTTCTCCAGCCGCGATTGCATATATTGAGTTCACCAGCTCATCCGGGGCAAAGAGACTGTAAACAAGATGCGCTTTAGCACCAGCCTGGATCGTTCTAGCCAAGGTTGGAGGGTCCTCAGTTACAGTCAGTATAAGTATCTTTGTATCTGGCCGCACTTTCATAATCTCCGCTGTCGCATCAATACCATCCACAACCGGCATACGAATATCCATCAGCACAATATCAACCGACGATTCTCGCATCCAGTGAATAGCCTCCAATCCTGTCGATGCTTCACCGACGACTTCAATTCGATCTTCGGCTTCCAAAAGGCTACGCAGTCCCTGGCGGATGACGAGATTATCGTCAACAATAAGTACTGTTATTTCACTCATTCTAGTTTATTTTGAGGGAATGAATGGAACCGTTATCACCAGTCTGGTTCCCCTGTTGCTCTCAATAGTAAACTGGCCATTAAGTTGTTCAACTCGCTCTTTCATCCCAACTATCCCATATTTCCCTTTGGCAACAGACCCGTACACATCATCAACCAAATTACCAAGTCCTTTCCCATTGTCTTCGATTTCCAGTCGCAACTCACCGGGGAGCAGTTCGATAGCAATATCTACATGCGAAGCAGCGGCATGTTTGTGAATATTTACCAGTGCTTCAGACAGGACATTCCTAAGATTGTAGCTAGCGATCAAGGGCAAGCTTCGGTCGTTGCCGGAGGCAGAGAACTCAGTCTCGATACCGGTTGCATTGCTCCATGTTTCCACCAAGCGTGACATCTGCGACGCTATACCTTCGTCTTCAGCCTCGCTCCGCAATTCATAGATGATATCCCGAATTTCCTGACTCGAACGCTGGCATACGCCCTGAAGGTACTCGATTTTCGCCAAGGCCACAGGAGAGTCCATATGCTTCTTGAGAGCATGAGATTCGAGTGCCAGTCCATGAAGAGTCTTGAGCACAGTATCATGCATATCACGAGCGATCCGGTGACGCTCATCTAATAATGTACGCTCTCTGATGAGTCTCTCGCTCCTACGGCGTTCCCTTCGGGTCTCCTCTGTCACCAGCCCGACCGACAATGAAATAATTATAAATAGTATCACCCAGAACAAGTA
>JABHWQ010000208.1 GCA_018657655.1 Chloroflexota bacterium
CATAAGAAAGGGTGCCCGAAACCGCCTGGTTGGGCTCAAGCCCGGGAGAAATATAGATATCGGTAGCTCTCAAAAAACGTAGCAACTCACCAAGAGGGAAAAACTTGTTATAAAGCCGCACGTGGTCGAAGAGACCGAGGTGGTAAATTTTGTCAATTATTTCGTTCCGGTAGCTCTCACCTTCTTCATTCAAAACAAACGGATGTGTAGCCCCGAAGTAGATATAGACAAAATTTGGGAATCGCTTCTTTACCTCCGGCAGCGAATCAATAATGTACTCCAGACCTTTACTTCTATTCAGGAGACCAAAAGTAGACAGCACGACCCGATCCGAAAAGCCAAGGGCCATTTTGGCCTGGCGGCTGGACATAAATGGCTGTGAATGGATTCCATGAGGGATCATCCTGATTTTTCTTTCGGGAACACTATAGTCTTGGATCAGTATCTTCTTTGAGAGGCCCGTCATGACGGTTATCGCGCTGACATTCTCAGCTAACAATCGGACTACTTTGTAACGCTCTTCATCGGGATTGGGAAGGACTGTATGGAAGTTGATAACTGAGGGTTTTCTCAATGTCTGTACGAATGGAACCAGGTAATCTCCAAACTCACCACCAAAGATCCCAAATTCATGCTGAATACTGACTAGTCGTACCTCATCCATGCGATTGATTTTGCGTGCGATTTGTACATATTCGTTCTCGTTATCTTGAGTGAGTTGCATGATAACCTTTTTCGGGTAGGGGTAAGTGAGTACTTCGTTGGGATTGAGGGCGATAATCTTGGATTTGATTGTTGGTGACAGCATCTCATCCATTGCACTAGAAACATCATGGGTAAATGTAGCTATACCACACTTCCGAGGAGGGAATGTTGTTAAGTAGAGAATTGAATGATCCTTTTCTACCTGGACGGTCTTCATCATAGGTTATTACCTCCAGTATTTACTCAAGTTTGTGAGAAGGCAATGAGTTACATTTCATATTAGATTACCACAACAACAACCAAAACTGTGACTTGCCTCAACCATGGATGGATAGGTAGCGAGCTTACGATTATCTAACTTTCATACTCCAGTCTTCAACACTACTGTCCTAGATACATAGATTTGTTCTTGGTGATCTTAGCCCGAATAACCGCAGCCGTCATACGCTCACCCAACTGAATGCGGATTCGCCGGATATTTTCCTTGATCTCAGGGATTTTTACTTGCTTGAACAAATTGACGCGCTGCGTAACTTTAGTAGGTTCTTTCTGTAGTAACTTATGCTGTTGTTCAAGAACACTCTCAATAGCCAGGCACTCATTGAGACGTCTCAGGTCACTGATAGCAGTATTAACCCATGGTGGTGTGGCAAACAAGCTGTATTGTGCTTCGGGAAAGACAGCTTCCTCAAATACAGGAATTTGCAGTCCGGCGATGTTTTTCATAGAAGTTCTTGTTTTCTTGCAGGTCGCCAGTTCTCCTACATTAATTCCGGAGACATCGTTCATGACCGCCTCATACCGATTGAACTTTTCCGTCATCGCTAGCGTTGCCTTACGTGCCTGACTGAGTTCCGTCTTAGCTTTCCAGATCGAGAGGCGGATTTGAAATTGCTTCATTCGCAGCATAGGAAGATAT
Organism: Chloroflexota bacterium; assembly: GCA_018657655.1. Taxonomy (GTDB): domain Bacteria; phylum Chloroflexota; class Dehalococcoidia; order SZUA-161; family SpSt-899; genus JABMQN01. Next base: position 1,625 of record JABHWQ010000208.1, read on the forward strand.
CTCTCAAAACGTTCCATCTCGTCACGCTGGCGTTTGAGTTCAATTGCCATTCTCAGGACCCGGCAGCAATATCGATATTGGAGTTGCTGTTGGCGCATCGGCTTTGCTATTTATTGCGATGTTTACCGGAAAGTCAAAACACCTTCTTGAGAGATGGGAAGGCATACTCTTCATTGCTCTCTATTCTGGCTATGTAATATATCTGATTCTACGCGGGTAGATCGTCTAAAACTGGCTGATCATAAATATTTATCACCTTTTACTTTCTGAATATCTCCGGGACAAGTTCACCTATGTTAGCCGTCCCGACGCACATGACTGTATCGGCAGCCCCGTAGTAAATAATCAGTTCGTCATCAGTATCAAGGATATTCTTCTGACTGTCTCTCGGAACAGCCCCACATGTGAAGACAACATGAGCAACCCAGGAGCCCTCATCCTTACCCAATTCCCACTTCTCTTCAGGCTCCAGAACGAAATTAGGAGAACGATAGATTAGCTTTGACGGATCATTCAAATCCAACAATATCACCCCCAATCGATAGATGTGGGCATAGTCCACTCCGTGCGTAATAAGCAACCAACCATACTTGGTCTTGATGGGCTGCGCCCCCGCGCCTATTTTACGGCCATCCCACATAAGACCAAAGGTGGCCCCTGCGAGTATCACGTGTTCCTTTCGGGGCCAAGGGCAACGCATGTGGGAAGAGAAGGTAAGCCAAATATGAGGATCAACTCGATGGAGCATAGCAAACTTGCCGCCAAACTGTTCAGGGAATAGCGCGGCGTCCTTATTGGTAAATCCGGGGAATACCATCCCATGTCTGTGCCATTTATTCCAGCGGTAGGAACAGAAATCATCCATGCTAATGGAGGCCAGCGCGATTTGAGCCACGATACCGTCATAAGCCGTATATGTCATATAAATACGATCGTTGATCATTGTGAGCCTGGGGTCTTCACATCCCTTGGTATCGTTTTTACTGGTAGGGTCGAAAATGGGATATTCCAAACGCTCGCTAAACTTGAATCCATCCTCGCTGACCGCCAGTCCCAAACGTGATACCTTGTCGTCCCCAAAAGCTCGATACACCAGATAAACCTTGTTTCTCAACCATATAGCTCCCGCGTTGAGAACGTACTTTGATTCCCAGGAATGTTCCTTGATTGGCTGCAAAATGGGATTACCCGGAAACCGGTGTATCTCTCCGGCCAGCGGTTGTTCAGGTGCAAAGGCGAAGGTTTTTCCA
>JABHWQ010000053.1 GCA_018657655.1 Chloroflexota bacterium
ATTCAGGTTGTTTAGTCTGGACAGTTCTTTTTTAGTGAAGACATGAACAAGGTTGTTATTCCGTTCACCATAGCCTTGGGCCGGGGCAAGCGTGACGGAAAACGAATCGCTCGGTGATTTTCCGTCCAGTGCTGATTCCAGTCCAGGAACCAGTTTTCCTTTGCCATGAACATATGAAAGCGGTCCGAATTCGAGCGAAGTATCTATCAATTCACCGCGCTCATCCATCACCGTATAATCGAAAGTGGCTAGCTTGTTTCTGCTAATCCGCATGATACCTCCAATACCCAAAAAATGAGGTGTTAATAGGGTAGCCAAAATGGAGAGAACATGCAATAGCATAATCCTAAGGAACCTCTGACCAACCCCCTGTATCCCCCAGTCTTGGGGGACTTTTATACCTGGGGGACACCCCCAGACCCCCGAAGTCACCACTTATTCAGAGCTTCCCTAATTCGATTTTGATGCTTTCTCTCACTGGACTTGATAGATACCCTTAACTGTAATGTAGTTTTTTCGCCATGTTTTTGGCCAAAAGATGTTCGCTCAATCCTTCGCCATCATCGAGATAAATTTCAGCTACATACCTTCCAAATTTACCAATCTTGAAGGTCTCAACGGTGAACTCTTTGCCTTCTATTAGTTCCTTAACATACTCCTTGACTTTGAGGCCCTCGGGGCGTTCTGCCCCTCTGATTTCCGGGGTGTTCACACTCACCAACCGCAATCGCTGGAATGTGGTGATCCGGAATCCAAGGTCGATGGTGACATCGAACGTATCGCCGTCTACTACCCTAGTCACATGAGCTTTATATGTGTAGTTTAAATTCATTCTGCCCCTTCAATTTTGGTGTTCATTATAACATTTGGAGTTCATCAGGGCGAACCGAAAATGAAAAAGAGGGACTCATTCCAAGTCCCCCTTTTCAAGGTTTTGGCAACCAATACGTGGAATCTTGCCCAATTGGGTTTACCGTGGATTACTTTGCCTTTGATGTTTAATCAAAGATAGTTCAAAGGGGAATCTAATCTACAACCAATCCGTACATGGGTATCACCCCCTTTGTTTTGATGTGGCCGAACCTGACGGTTCTATTGGCTTACTCAGGAGATGGGCAGGCATAGTTCATCCGGATGTTGTAGTTTTCAGTTCAAAATACGATCGTTGCGGATACTCCTCAGAAAGATGTTCCGCCTATTGGGTGAGATGCGTCCTACTCCTACTGATGGTGGTTGTCAAGGCCCCCTCGCAGTGTTACCGTAAATATCCGACAGTCCACAATAAAACATGGACATGAACAGTATTCAGTTATGGAAATTACTGGTCTTGACTTGATCACTGTCTTCCCCCCATACTATCATGCAAAGATAAGCTGTTTGGCGGGATGCTCTATGCCAGGTTCGAGTTTTCTCTGTTAGATGTTTGGTGTAGGTAACTTGAGTTGTGGAAGTCTCCTTGAGTTGTCAGATGACGATGATTTGATTCGTATGACGCAGAATCGAATTGAAGAAGCGAGCGCCTCTGATTTTGAAGAACCAGCCGAGGCCACTTCGCCAGACAAAGTGACACAATCTGAGTTTGATCCCGGTGGTGTGGCCAAAGACCACTTTAATCGAGCATGCGACTATGAAGCCAGAGGCGATGATGCTCGGGCTATCACAACATATAGCCAGGCGATCAGAGTGTAACCAAGGTATGTAATGGCGTATTACAATCGGGGATCACTCCTCGTATTTCAAAACAAGAAGGCAGATGCGGTCACCGATTCTGAGAAGGTCTTTGAATTATCGGTTGATGAAGACTTGACCAGAATGGCAAGAAGCCGTATTGACGAGTTGAACGCGCAACGTCTTGGTTGAAACGAACAAGAGATGGGAATAATGTAAGGGTTGCTATAGCTATACTTTTCAGGTATTCTGCTCGTAGTATCGATGGCTTGTAGAACACATATATTCGAGAAGTCATCGATTTGTAAACGTAGAACAAAGCACACAAGAGCAATAACTTGGGGCTCCGGACACTATGGAGGAGGCTGGCAATGAGATCGATCATTAGTCTTGTTTGCGGAATAATGGTAGTTGTTGGGGCAGCGTTTGTCTCGTGGCTTAGCATAGATGAAACGGGACAGGGCGGCTTAACCAGGTTTTTCGGTAGAGAAGTGATGGGGGGCGATGTTGAGTTTGTGAACTCCGTTGGACCACTTTTCACATTAATTGGTGGCATCCTCATAATTGTATTTGCCCTGGTAGCTTTCCTGCTTCTCATGATGAATCATGGAGGACACCGAGTATTCGTCGGGCTGATTTTGGGAGCGAGGATAGTTGCCTTGTTCGCAATTGTTGGTATCGCCTGGTACTTGATCGATATTGGTGATGTCAAAGATGAATTGGGAGCTTATTATGAGGCTAATTACTATCCAGACGGCGTAACCGTGATTATTGAAGAGGGGGTCTGGATCAGTCTGATAGGAGCTGTTGGGTCGGTTGTTAGTGGAGCTACAGCCCCATTTTCGGTTTGGAGATGGTTAATCCGCGGGCGGGATTTCGAAGAAAATGCACAGGAAGAACCTGTCTCAGTTCTTGGTTCGAGGACAGAGGAATATTATGAAAGTGCTGCAGTTGGAGGCTCCGAATCTACCGCCAGTTTGAGAAAAGACTACTACGAAAGTCACAAGGCAGGCCTGGCTGCAGATTCCCCCGGTTCAGCTGAGGAACATTTTAAACGAGCTATCGGATTTGAGTCTGAGGGAAAGTATCCTGAGGCGGTTGCTGAATATGATGCAGCTATTACAAGCGATCCCAATTATGCCCAAGCTTATTCTAACCGCGGATCGCTTCATTTAGTGCAGGGTAATATGACCAATGCACTCTTTGATTTCGAAAGGGTTATCGAGCTATCCGATGATCCTCATCTGACAGAAATGGCCCAGAGTCGCATCGATGAATTGAACGAACAGACGCCTGACGAAGGTGAGGAGTATAATTGAATATCCTATATCGCTCCACCGCGTAGCTGCCGAAATTATGCCCCCTTCTTTCGGGTGCGCCATCTCATCCCAAAAGTATCCATTCTCTAATAGTACCTCTTCAGTATGCTGGCCCATCTCCGGCGCAGTGGTTCTGATTGACGAAGGCATCTTGCTCAGTTTGATCGGATTATATCCGGGTATATGTTTTGATGGGTCGTACATACTATCGTAAGATACTATTTTCAATTCAACACCGGGGATAAGGTTATTATTGTTGTAGTATTTAGCCACGTCTTCCAATGCCATATCGATGATTTTCCTTGCGTTTGAAGCCGGGCCACTTTTGTCGGTGAGGTTTCCTATAATGAGCACTATCTCCTCTTCAGACTCTGTTGTTCCTGCTTGTTCTACTGTGGCCGTCTCTCCATTATTAGAGGAACACGCAGCCATCACAGGCAATGTCACCAATAGGAGCATCAATCCGACCAATCCTGCTTTACTTGATATTCTCACTATAGTTCCTCCTTCACAAACATAAGGTAGACGAATAGCCATAAAACGAAGCTCTCAAAATATGGGATTATAAGGTGTGCCTGGATAAGGGGCCGGTGCACTGTGTTTTTCTGGCTAATATCACACAATGACACACAAGAATCTTTACTATTTACAAAATATGACTGCATACAGTTCCGATATGGGTAAATTATTGTTGACTAACGGCCCTCTTGACATATCTACCTTGGTTGCTACATACTAGCGTGAAAAAGGAACGCGTAGCTGAATGGTAAAACTTCGTACTCCCATAGTACTTGCCCTGCTGGCTGTTATCCTCGCTGGCGGGATTACATTGATCCTCAAGCAAAACACGTCAAGTTGTCCTGTAGAGATCGAACTCCCTACGCCTTCGGAGGAAATTGAAGTCTACGTCAGCGGCGAAGTAAGAAATCCCGGACTGTACACTTTGAAAGAGAGTACGCGAACCGCCGATGCCATAGAGGCTGCCGGAGGATTTACTACCGATGCCGATGAATCGGCGGTTAATCTGGCGGGAACATTGCGTGATGGAGATCAGGTTTATGCCTGTAAAGTGGGTGAATCCTCTATGCGCATTAACATCAACACCGCTGATACATGGCTTCTTGAAGCCTTGCCTGGTATCGGCCCGGCTACAGCAGGGGCGATCATTGAATATCGGGCTGAAAATGGTCCTTTTGCAACCATCGATGACTTGAAGGCGGTGAAAGGTATTGGAGATTCGACTATTGAAAAGCTAGAGGGCAAAATTACGGTACGCTGATGCGACTTGTCTATCTTAGTCTGGCCTGGGTGGTGGGGATTTACCTGGGCTCAAGATTTGATTTTCCGTGGGCTCCGCTAACGATTCTACTTGCTGTATCCTCTTTTCTCACGATCCTCTCTTACCGTAAGAAAGCCCTGTTTTGGGGAGGACTTTGTCTTCTTCTCCTTCTTGGGGGTATTCTGCGCTTCCATACTGTCCCCGAAGGCGATGGCCTTGAGATTTATCGTGGGTTCTATGAGTTGCGAGGTGTTGTTGCTGCCGCCCCTGATGTTAAAGATCATTCAACGACACTTCGTCTTGAAGTAAAAGAAATCCGGGAGCCTGATGGAGAGTGG
>JABHWQ010000260.1 GCA_018657655.1 Chloroflexota bacterium
GTACTGCCGCCCTCGGCAAGCGAGGTTAAGATTATTTACAGGGCCTCTGATGTGTGCACGCGGCGGAAGTTGCGGGTAAGCTCGCCGGCCCTGCAACAGCCGGTAGAGATTATTGTGGACGTAAAATACGCGGTGCAGTTGTATGATTTGCATCAGTATGATACTCCAAATCTTGAACTTTATACTGGCGATGATGTACATCCAGAGGAAGTCTCTCATTACGGCACAAGGGCAATGATAGATGCTTTAGTGGCCATTGACAGGGCATTTAGGGAAGCCGTAAGAAATGGAGATTTACCCGCTGATACGCCAATCATCAAAGTTAATGATATGAGTTTGCCATGGGGAGGAAGTCTGAGAATCTATGGAGATATGTTAATTCAGAGTAAGGATGGCAGTTGGGTAACCAACAGTCACAAAACCCATAAATGGGGCACAGATGTCGACATCAGTTATAATGCTATGACCACCAGCAAACAAAGAACCTGGTTTAAGACGGAGGCGTCAAAACACTTCACTACAGTTGATATACATAATAAAGGTGAATCTCAACAACATTGGCACTTAGACTTGTAAGTTGTGTTGCAGGCTATTCATAATCGTTAAAAAATATCCATTCACTATTTGTTTTGTAGAGCCTTTGAGTGGAATGCTTTTCAAATAGTCCGAGGCTGATTCCATAATGGATTTCAGGGGATTTGCCTGGATATTTTCTGTTTATGAAATCTTCCAGATCCCTGCGAATAAATTGTGGCTTTATAGCGGATAATAAATAATTGCAGCAATCCATTCGCAGATAACTCAATGAATCGTGGAGAGCTTCCACGTTTTGAGTGGCGCTATCCCAGAAAATATAGATAGAGACATCTGGACCGGAATTACAATATACCAGCCAGTCGGTCTGTTCCTTATCTGAGAGTTGCCGTCCGAACGCGTTTTGGGGCTTGGCAAACTCCGGCATGTAGAGCGTGTCCGCACGTGGTATTACCTGTGGGATAGTGTAGTCCCGCTCCTCCAGCCAGGCGGCTATTTCTTCGGGCATATCGGGAAACTCGGAAGGTTTCAGGTAGTCGTAGGCACCGTTGGTGTCTAAAGTCTGGTCACCGACTCTCCAGATACCAAAGGTGTTCGTCACTATCGTCGAGTCCCTTATCTGCTGCGCAATTGCCCGGTCTTCCTCGGCAATCTGCTTCATTGAGTCCGGGTTTCTCAGCAGCGCCATAGAGTATCTGTACTGCTGTATAATCTCCCTGGCATCCAGGGCAATATGCTGCTGGTGCTGCTTGAGGGCTTCGCCCTCCAGCGGCGGTGGTGCTGGGGCAGGCTGGCTCTCCGGCACGGGTGCTGGGCGCTGGCAGGAGGCCAGGGCGGCGAATAAACCCAGACAGATCAGCTTGAGAGCAGAGTTTGGCAATTGCATTGTTGCCTCTGTATTATCGGAAAGAGGTAAATAGCTTGATGGCAATATAAACATCGTTAGCAACATTGACAATTAGTATACTGAGCCGAGGATCAAGTGCTCAGGAAGCTGTTTGCCCCGCCAGCCGTATTTCCGCAAAAAGTTTGATAAACCATCCTCAGCGTGCAATATTGCATTATCGGGCAAACCCGCCTAAAAAACTCGCTCTATAATTACACACCAAAAATGATAATATAGATATCGGGAGAGAACCATGAGTTTGGCAAAGGCCACATCCAGAAGAGATTTCCTTCGAACGTTGGGAATAGGCGCTGCGGCGATCCCGCTGGCCTCGTGTGTCGGCGGCCAGCAGGTTACTGCGGGCGGCGCGCCCAACGTGGTGCTTCTCTACCTTGATGACGCCACGTTTACCAACCTGGGCTGCTTCGGCGGACCGAGCGCCACGCCGAATATCGATAAGCTGGCGAACGAGGGGATGAAATTCAGCCGTTTCTATGTAAGCTCGGCTGTCTGCACTCCCAGCCGCTATAGCGCGATTACCGGGAGACTGGCGTCCCGCGCAACAGGAATCGAAAACGAGTACCCGCACGGCGGCCCGGTCCGTATCACCTGGAACACAACTCTGACAAATGGCGAGCAGACTCTTGCCCACCAATTAAGAAATGGCGGATACCGTACCGGAATGGTCGGAAAATGGCACCTTTCACCACACCATCCTGAGACCAACAAGGGCCGCGATGATATCGACCCGCGCTCCAGGGAAGGGAAAAAGGAGCTTGAGGATCGCTATGCCCAGGAACAGAAAACGGTGATGGAAACAGGTGGGTTCGATTACGCCGATGCCATATATTTCAACAATATAAACGGCATGCGCTTACCCAAAGAACTCCGCCACCACAATGTGGAGTGGCAGCTGGAAAAGGCGATTGAGTTTGTCGGGCAGGGTGAGAATGAGCCGTTTTTTCTCTACTGGCCCACCCCGATAATCCATGGTCCGAACCCGTTTCTTTCTCTGGAGGCCGATCCGCGGATAACACCGAAAGGCTATCTCGATCAGCCGCCAAATGTTGATATGCCACCACGCAAGGAGCTTTTCGATCGTCTCTACACCTATGGCACTATTGACCCTCGTGAGGACGGTAATGGCTGGTGGGAGTCAGGTTACGGTTCCGCGGCCATGAGTTGGCTGGATGATGCGGTAGGGGCATTTGTCAGAAAACTCGAGGAGTTGGGCCAGCGTGAGAACACGATGATCATTATCGCCAGCGACAACGGATTGCAGCGCGGAAAAAATTCGTGCTACGAGGCCGGTGCCAATGTTCCGGCGTTGATCAACTGGCCGGGACATGTCCGGGCGGGAAGCGTCTGCGATGAGATTGTCAGCAACCTCGATTTTGCACCGACAATCATGGAAGCCGCCGGGATGGGGCATCAGGCTGACGAAACCTGTGATGGAGTAAGTATCCTGCCTCTACTCGATAACCCTGAACAAGCGGTGCGTAAGTCTGTGATGCTCGAGGTCGGCTGCACCAGAGCGGTGGTGACAAAGGATTACAAGTATCTGGCGGTAAGGTTTCCTGACGATGTTCTGGCGGAGGTTACTGGGGAAAACATTGAAGAATTTTCCCATGACGCCACCCGGGATGTAGACCACCGTTTTGGTGCGCATGTGTTCTATCCGGGTTATTTTGATACCGATCAGCTCTACTATCTCACCAAGGACAAGCATGAGCAGATCAATCTGGCCAAAGATCGCCCTGGTGTACTGGATGCCATGAAAAAGATCATGACTGATTACTCGAAAGGATTACCGCACAGTTTCGGTGAATTCTCGAGCTGACCGGCAATGCACTATTCCGTGTGAGCAGGGCAAATCAACCCAATGTTTGAATGGTTATTATGATCTTCTGCCCACGGTGTGCAATATTTCATTCATTCGGCCGTTACAATAATTAAGGTGCGTTAGCCGCCAAATTATTGGTTCCCGGCTGTATAGCGCCAAATCAATATCTGCAAACACATAGGTCATACCAACTATTCCATGGAGGCAGCAATGTCCTCATCTTTAGGACGGCGAGACTTTTTGCGGGCTGCGGGAGCAGCGGCCGCCGGGCTGGCTATGCCCGGTATTCTTGGTGCGGCGAGCAAAACAGGTGCTAAGCGCCAGCCCAATATCGTTTATATCATGGCCGATGATCTGGGCCTTCGCCACCTGGGATGCTACGGCGGCACGAAAATCGACACACCCAATATCGACCGTCTGGCCACCGAGGGCATGCGATTTACCGAGACTTATGCCGGATGCACTGTCTGCGGGCCCAGCCGTAGCGTGCTGATGACCGGTCTGCACAATGGCCACGCTCCGGTGCGAGGCAACAGCGGCGGTATTCCTCTTCGCGATGAAGACATTACCGTGGCGGAGGTGCTTAAGGGAGCCGGTTACGCCACGGGTGGGTTCGGCAAGTGGGGCCAGGGCGAGGTGGGAACCTCCGGTGTGCCCGAAAAGCAGGGGTTCGACACTTTCGCCGGTTATTACCACCAGATTCACGCCCATTTCTACTATCCGGAATATCTCTGGATGAACAGCAATAAGTGGGACCTTCCCGGCAACCAGGTCAACGACCGCTATCCCGGCGATGGAATGGGGCAGCGTAACCAGTACGCCCCCGATGAACTGCTGAAACTGGCGGAGA
>JABHWQ010000052.1 GCA_018657655.1 Chloroflexota bacterium
GAAATTGATCGTCTTGGAAACAGCGTTATCGGTATGCCGCTGGAAAGCAGCCTGCATCTTGATGTGAGTCTCCGGCGCAATATCATGGGAGATTACAAACACCTCTTGCGCCCACTCCGGTATCCCCTCAACACCACGTATCCTTCCCGTCTCTGCAAGGGTCGCCATTAGATCATCACTGTAGAAACCCTCTTTCTTAGCCACTTCCTCAAAAATAGGGTGCACTTCAACCAGTTTATCGTCATCAAGTATATGCCGGAAATAACTCAGGGCAAAAAGGGGTTCGATGCCGCTGGAACAGTTGGCGATAATACTCAGAGTGCCGGTCGGCGCAATCGTGGTTCGGGTGGCATTCCTGATCTTGGGCGATTTGGGTTTATCATAAATACTACCCCTGAATTCGGGGAACGCCCCCCTCTCTTTAGCCAGATCAATCGAGGCCTTTTTCGCCTCAGTGTCAATGAACTCCATGACCTCGCCACCGATTTTGAGAGCCTCTTCGCTGTCATATGGAACACCCAACCGAATCAGCATATCGGCAAAACCCATCACTCCCAGGCCGATCTTTCGGGTTGACTTGGTCATCTTTTCGATCTCTGGCAGCGGGAACTGGTTCATATCGATCACATTGTCCAAAAATCTCACGCAGCTTTTTACCACATTTGAGAGTTTGGCCCAATCGATCACCGGAATTCCTGCCTCTTCTCCGATCATTTTGGCCAGATTAATCGAACCAAGATTGCAGCTTTCATATGGCAGCAACGGCTGTTCACCACAGGGATTAGTGCTTTCGATCGGACCGAGATGAGGGGTGGGATTATTTCGATTGATTCGATCGAGAAAAACGACACCCGGATCGCCGTTGCTCCAGGCACGGTCGACCATCTTATCGAAAACCATCATCGCATCAATATGCCCAGAAACCTCCCTGGTACGAGGATTTATCAAATCATATTGAGTCCCATTTTCAACGGCCTCCATGAAAGGCTCGGTGGCAGCTACCGAAAGATTAAAATTGTTGAGAATATCATTGTTTTCTTTGGCAGTGATAAAACTCATAATATCCGGGTGATCTACGTTCAGAATACCCATATTGGCGCCGCGACGCATACCGCCCTGCTTGATCACATCCGTAGCCGAATCAAAGGCCCGAATAAAGGAAACCGGTCCGCTGGCTACCCCACCGGTAGAGCCGACCCGATCGCTTTCCGGGCGCAACCGGGTAAATGAAAAACCGGTGCCGCCACCGCTTTTGTGTATCATCGCTGTGTGTTTAACAGCATCAAAAATCGAATCCATAGAATCTTCCACCGGAAGCACGAAGCAAGCAGAAAGCTGCCCCAGTTCACGCCCAGCGTTCATCAAGGTGGGTGAGTTGGGAAGGAATTCCAGGTTAGCCATCAAATGATAAAACTCTTCTTCCCAAGCACTGATATCTGCCTTCTGATCGTATAACCTTTCGGCTGAAGCGATGAAGAGTGCCACCCTTTTAAACAGGTCTTTAACAGTTTCGCAGGGATTCCCTTCGGCGTCCTTTCGGAGGTATCGGCGTTCCAGCACTACTCGGGCATTGGTCGAAAGTTCGATAGCCTCGATTTTTGGTTTCACTGCGCTCCCTTTCTTGCGAGGTTGATGAGCTGCCGTTTCCCGAACAGGAGCAAGAGATACTTCAGCTAGCACTTCCTTGACCTTTTCTTCGACCTCCTCTTTTGAAATCTTGGACCTACTCTTTTCAGCTGAAACTAGGCCCTCCATTCCCGGGAATGCTACACGAATTGGCTCTGAACGAACAAGGCGCTGTATGACTAGTTCTGTTAGTTTTTCAATGGTCTCTCGATCCGCAACTCCACTCGAATCAGCAGCATTGAATACTTCCTTGGCTATCATATTTTTCAACTGATCACCTGAACCACTCATTTTACGTTTCGTTACCATATAATATATTCCTTTCTGCTTTATTGAGTACTGAATCGCAAATACAATTCAGCTGTGTCTCTCAACTCCCTTAGTTCATTCTCAATTTGTTTATCAATAACTGTGCAATCTCCTCGATGCTCAACTCCTCTAAGGAAACATAACCTATTGTCGGATTCAAATCAGCTAATTCTGACCCATCTACTTTGATAGGAAGAATGTAATCTTTGCCTTTTTCTTTGAGCAACCGGGCTAGGGCACTCCTGAACTCAAGGTTCGGCCACTCACGAATACAATACTCAGTAGAGACAAGAATCACACAATACCGTGATCGCTCCCTGTAAATACCATCAAACAAACTATAGAGGTCATTTCCCCACGTATCTTCTTTGTAAAAGGCATCATAGAAAACAATAAATCCAGCATCCCTAACCAGTGTGGCCAAGACTTCTGCATACTCCCTTTCAGTTCCTGCAAAAGAAATCGCCACATCGAACTCGATTTCGTCGAAGTTACGGAGAATCTCTCTTTGCCCTGCAATTGATATGTTTCTTTTCGGTGTAAGAAAAACTTGGTCCAGAACCTCTTTTACCTTGGTCTGTATCTCTTCTTCGGAGACCTTCGTCCTGAAAGGTCCAATCTCAACCAGGTCTTCCCATCCAGGCAATACTCCCGGCGTAGGCTCCAGAAAATCCAGCCGCCCGAGTACCTGTTCAACCATCTGTTCCACCACTTCACGATCGGGAAGGCCCGTCGATTCCGCAGCTGAAAACACGGCCTTGGCAATCCGGTTCTTAAGTTGACGATTTGAAATGTTGTTTTTACTACGTTCTGTAGCCATTGTACTCACGCTGTTTTATTCACCATTATTATTAAGTTCATCCCCGGACATTAGGGGCAACTGACTGCCCTTTTCCGGCTCTTCTACTAGATCATCCACGACCTTTTTTAGACTGCTGATATCGGCAAAAGACCGATACACACTGGCAAACCGAACATAGGCAATCTGATCGAGAGTAAGCAGCCTCTCCATGACCATTTCACCAATTTTGGAGCTGGGGACCTCAGTCCGTCCCGTACGCTGTATCTCATATTCGATGTCATCAATCAGTTTCTCTACCGTACCAGTAGGAAGCGGGCGTTTCTGGCAAGCTCTGCGAAGTCCGTTCAAGAGTTTTTCCCGATCGAAAGCTTCCCGTCGCTGGTCTTTTTTCACAATACTCATGGTGCTATTATCCACCCGTTCATAAGTGGTAAACCTGGCACCACACTCCAGGCATTCTCGCCGACGCCTTATACCCATCTCTACACTACGGGAATCAGTCACTTTTGAATCGCTATAACTACATTGAGGACATCTCATTGAAACACCATATCTTGTATCCGTGCACACAATCTACCACAAGATGTAGGGGCTGTCAAGGCAAAAATACGTAAATAGGAAATAAAGATTTGGGGCAGCTTGAAATGGTTGAGTCTGTATTCTGAACAGCTATTTTA
>JABHWQ010000050.1 GCA_018657655.1 Chloroflexota bacterium
ATCGTAATCAAAACGCTCGGCATTGTGCAGGAATTCGAGGAGATTTTCCCCAGGGCATATCCAGACTCAGTTATCCATAATTCGCAGCTAACCGGTCTGGTACCGGATACGCGCTATTATTACCGGGTAATAGCCGAGGGGCAGGTATGTAGTGATATCTATTCTTTTACCACATCCCCAATGGAAGATTCCGAAAAGACTTTCACGTTTGTAGTGTACGCTGACGATCAAAGATCGCCCGAACAGCACACTCAAGTAATAGACGGCATGTCCGCGTACTTGCCGGACCAACCTACCATGGTTTGGATTGTCGGGGACACAGTAGAAGACGGTCCCAACTATGACGGATTCAAGAACGAGTATTTCGATCCGATTCAACCGCTATGCTATCAGGCACCTTTCTATACAGCAATCGGTAATCACAAATACCTTTATTATCCGGAATCTCCTCTAATCTATAGAAACGAGGAGAGAAATGGGGAAATATATTTCGCATATGCGGACCTCCCCGGAAATGAACACAATTACTCGTTCAACTATAGCAACTGTCACTTTGTCGCGCTCGATGCCAACGGTCCGCTATTTGACGAGTGTAATTACGGAGCAGGATTCGAAGCACAGCTTGAGTGGTTGGAATCCGATTTTTTGAAAGCAAGTGCGAATCCCAACATAGATTTCATCTTTGCCTTCCACCATGAACCATACAAGACCGCACTCTGGAATCAGTCCCATGGCGGTTGTACACCATGCGTGGGAGAGTTTATCGATCTTTATGAACGATACGGAGTCAATGCATTCTTCCACGGACACACACACGCTATGGAACGGGGTAATTCACAAGAAGCTCCTGTTTACTGGCTCGATAGCAGCGGCGGGGGAGCCCCGCTTGCCAACTGGCTTGGCCCGGATACGTCTTCAGCAGTATGTTTTGACTGGCCGGAAATTCAGATGGCTGTGGATGAACACGGATTTCATGTAATTACAGTTACGGCCGGTGATAACCCCCAATTCAATATAAGGTATATAAGCCTCGGTGACCTTTACAGCGAAGTAAGAGAGGGGCCGCACACAATTGACGATCTCACTTTCATACCAAATAACACTAGACCGGAGAAACCTGTTTGTCTGTACCCTTCGATCACGGATACACCCAGCCCCAAAAACATCGGTTTCGAAGCGTCTTCGTTTTCCGATCCTGATAAAGATGATTACCACCATGAATCTCACTGGCAGGTTACCATGGTATCAGGTGAATATCCGCCTGCAACCGAACCCGCCGAGTTATACCCGCCGTCGTTGCCTGAACCAACTTTGCCTTTCATAGCCGATAGATGGATTCGGTATGAAAACATCTACGGAGAAACATCCGATGGCACCTCTATCAATATGCAACCAAATGATGGCCTCACCAACGAAACCATCAGCCTCGATCCAGACACGACGTACTTCTGGCGCGTGCGGTGTAGAGACGGGCTTGGATTAGCAGGGTCCGAGTGGTCCGATGAGGCCACATTTACCACCGCACTAGAATGAGTAAGCCCACCCTTGACTTTTGGCAACAAAGAGAATGGCATTTCGGAAAAAGCCCGGATCAAAACTACAACGGAGTAATGTTGATGTGCACTTTCTCAGACGAGGAATTAGCCAGATACCAGAGACAGATGACCATCCCTGAGTGGGGAGAGAAAGGTCAGGGAAAACTCAAAGAAGCCAAGGTTGTTGTAGCAGGTGCCGGCGGGCTTGGTTCAGCTGTCCTGACTTATCTGGCAGCTGCGGGTATCGGAAATATAAGAATAATCGATAACGACGTAGTTGACCGAAGTAACCTGAACCGCCAGATTCTCCACTCAGAAAAGGACATCGGTAAGAAAAAGATCGATTCGGCCAGAGAGAAACTGGCAACACTTAACTCCGATATCCGGATCGAAACTATTGGAGAGGAAATCAACGAAAATAACGTCTTCGATCTGGTAGCCGACTACCCAATCGTCGACGCTTTGGATAACCTGCCGACCCGCTACCTGCTAAACAGCGCAGCTATTAAAAACAAGCTCCCCCTGTTTCATGGGGCAATTTACGGTCTTGAGGGAAGAGCCACCACCATTATTCCAGGAACGACACCATGCCTGCATTGTTTATACCAAGGAAGTTTGCCCGGAGAGATTCCCGTAGCCGGAGTCACCCCTGGAATTATCGGTTGTATTCAGGCTACCGAGGTCATAAAGTACGTTCTGGACATTGGAGAGCTACTCACCAATAGGCTTTTGGTATACGATGGTTTAAGTTTGAAATTCAGTGAAATGAAATTAAAGAAAAACCCAAACTGCGCAATATGCAAATAGTTCTTCCTCTTTTTCACCCTCTCAACAAGTGGAGTTCTTTCAAAACACATAGAATCGTGCGGAAGGGTTGTGAATAGATTCGATTTACCATTTTTCAAGGTGTTAACCCTGTGTTTTGGATTATCCTAACCCCCATACCCTCAAACAGTGCTACCCAAGCAAAATAATCATGATATCATGACAGGATGGTAATAAATTCCCATTGTTGACAGGTGCCAAAGTAGTATGTTACCGTCCTTGCAAAAAGGGAGGCATCATGAAGCTTGCCCTCGTTCATATAACCGAATTGCCGGAAGAGTTTATCGAAGGTTGGTTTGGCGCGGTGCAGACCAGTTTTGGCAAGGTGCTGCGTTCGGACACTGAGGTGGTGCTCAAACCGATAAAGCATGGGCTTAAAGGAGATAATGTCCTCGATTTTGATAATCCTTATTATGCCCTGATGGATAAGAAAGAGATTATCGAAGCGTTTATCGAGGCAGATAAGGAAGGGTTCGATGCCGGTAGCGTTC
>JABHWQ010000049.1 GCA_018657655.1 Chloroflexota bacterium
ATTGCATTGCGGGCCTGGTCCAGGGTAATGCCTTTTTTTACTCGGTTAAGCATCTCCGGATTGCCGGATTCTATACCGAAGCTGATACTATCGCATCCGACTTCTCTCATGGTTATAAGGGTTTCTTGGTCTACGGTATTGACTCGTGAGAAAGCGCTCCATCCGAAAGGGAGGCTACGATTCTTGATTTCACCGCAGAGTTCCCTTACCCGTTCTTTGTTGGCGGTGAAAATATCGTCTGCGATGTTGATCCTATCGATCCCATACAAAAGCAGATGCTCAATCTCATCCACTACCTTGGCGGTTGACCGATAACGTACTTTGTATCCCACCATACGTCGTCCCAGACAGAAAATGCACTGGTTGGGACAGCCTCGGCTGGTGATGATGCTGACTGGATAACCAAGTGCCTGATATCTTGATATGGGAAGCAAATGCCGGGCCGGGAGCGGTAATTCGTCCAGGTTTTCAATAAGCTGCCGTGGTTCGGTGGTGACCACTTCCCCGTCCTTGCGGAAAGAGATACCTTTAATCTTTGACCATGCTTGCCCGTTTGTGATGATGGGCAGCAGTTCTGCTATGGTCTGCTCTCCCTCCCCCATGATAACAAGATCGATCTCCGGATACTCATTTAATGTATTTTGGAAGTCAAAAGTTGTATGTGGCCCGCCTATCATGGTGATAAGGGAAGAATTGTGTTGTTTGGCTTCCCTCATTATTCCGGCAGCGGTACGAAAGTTCATGGTTACTGCAGTAGTTCCCACTACATCAGGCTTGAACGAGTCGAGAGCTTTTCTCAGCTTTTCCGGGGTGTACCGGCTTACGATGTAATCGAAGATGGCGACTTCAGCCCCGGATGCTATGCAGGCGGCGGCGATGTAACAAAGTCCCAATGGGGGGGAGGGGGCTTCTTCTAGAGGATACGGAGGTGCTATTAGTGCTACTCTCATGCCTGTGATGCTATTTTGTAATGCTCTCATCCGAGAAGATATAACTTCTATGAATGTAACTTTTATGCGTTAACATGTCAAGGTTTTAGATTATCGCTCAAAAATACGAGGAATTGCGTTCATGTGAACGAAATAGGACCGTGAATCGTAAGTGATATTCCATGAATTGCTTATGCTTGTTATTTATATTGTATAGTGCTGTGTGTTTCTACGTGGCGTGAGGACAAACGGACCTCGAATGATGCTCTGCCTGTGTACGATTACTTACTGAAGGGGAGGATATTTTCAGGGCCGATCCTCAATGGCTTCGGGTAATTTATCAACCTTGGTATCAATGGGGCTGTTATTCGAATGAAGGATGTCTTTTGAGGGGATGTGTCTCGGATATAATTGGGGAAGGGTGTGGTTTTTTTAGATATCCAGAAGCAACAAACAAACGAATGAGCTAAGTGCGCAATACTGCCCGCACGCGTGCGAGCAACTCATCTATTGCAAAGGGTTTGGTTATATAGTCGTCAGCACCGAGGTTCAGTAGTTCCACTCTATCTTTCAGGTCGTTTTTGGCGCTGAGCATTATAATTGGCGCTTGGGACCATTCCCGAATCCGCCGGCACACTTCAACCCCATCTGGCTCCGGCATCATGATATCGAGGATCACCAGATCCGGGTTTTCTTCTTCCATAACCCTGAGGGCAGACATTCCATCCGAAGCGGTTAGCACATTGTAGTCACGTGCTTTCAAGTTGGCGCTAACGAATTTTAAGATAGGCGGATCGTCATCTACGATAAGAACGGTAGAGCTGCTCATTTTCGTAAAAACCTCCCTGTTGAACGTAAAAAGAGATACTTACTTCCGCTGGAGATTTGAATTTGAAGAGGGTTTTTCGATAATTGGCAGGCTGAAACTGAACTTGGAGCCCTGGCCAGGTTTGCTCGTTACCCATATCCTGCCTCCATGTTCCTCCGCTATGCCTTTACAGATCGATAATCCCAGTCCTGTGCCGCCTCTCCGGCGTGCCACACCGCTCTCGAGGCGATAGAAGCGGTCGAAGACTTTGTCTATATGCTGGCTCGAAATTCCTATGCCCTGATCGGTCACACTGATGACCACCTCACCGTTTACCTTTCCGGCCTCCAAAACAATGCGCGTACCCTCTTCTGAATAAGAGGCGGCGTTAGATACCATGTTGGTGATGACTTGTCCAATGCGTATTTGATCCACATAGACCTGGGGCAAGTTGCGGGGGATTTCGATTTCAAACTGGTGTTTCTTGATCAGATTGGCCAAATTGGCACTGAGCTGGCTTACAATAGCGGAAATAGTGCTTTTTGCCATATCCATCTTCATAATACCCGCTTCCATCTGAGACATTTGCATGAGATCTTCAATGATGTGAGTGAGTATGTCTGATTCTCGGTCGATGATCCTGAGAAAGTCATTCTGGGTATCTTCATCCCACTCAACATCCGGTTGAGTGAGACTGCTGGCGAGACCTTTGATGGAGGTCAGGGGAGTGCGGAGCTCGTGTGATACACTGGCTAGAAGTTCGGTCCTTAAATGATCGAGTTCCTCCAGTGCTTCGGCTCTGGAAGCTTCTTCCATCAACTGGGCGTTATCAATAGCGGTCCCGATCTGGTGGCCTATCGTAATCAGAAGTTCCCGTTCTTCCGGACTAAATACTCGCTCGTTTCGGGTAGAGGCACCCATAATGCCTACTACTTCACCTCTGGCTTTAAGAGGTACAATCATGCCTGAGCTAGGCTCTTGTTCAATAGCCCTATTCGAAGCTTTTTCAGGTATAGATCCAAACAGGTCAGAGAGGGTTTCGATAAACATCGGTTCCCATGACTGGCCCATGATCGAGCTGACGACACTTTCTTCGAGGTTTATAGTAGAAATTTCTTTTAACTCTTCCTCGCATGCGCCTCGGGTTACTGTCAGATTTGCGATCATATCTTGCTTGTTGAGCAGGGCGATAATACCATTATTGATATCCAGTATTTCCAGTGTCTTATCCAGGGCGTTGTTCAGGATGTCATCCAAATCGAGGGATTGATTTATTGTTTGTGCGATGCCATTGAGTGCAGCAAGTTCTTTGTTGTGTTGCAGTACCTGTTCTTCTGCCCGTTTACTTGTGTCGATATCGTGAAAATTGAGTACAATTCCCTGGATTGCTGGTTCATCCAGGAGGTTCTTCCCAGTGAGTTCCACGTAGCGCCATTGCCCGGTTTTTCGCTGGAGGCGGGTTTCCATGGTCACGGTATATCCGGGGATTACGAGACCATGGCTGAAAAGCTCTGTAACTTTAGACACATCTTCCGGGTGAACGAAACTAATAGCCGTCTTGCTAATCAGCTCCTCTGGCCTAAAACCTGCCACATGTTCGAGAGAAGGGCTGGCATAAGTAATGGTTGCGTTGGCATCCAGTATCACGATCATGTCTGAGCCATCTTCGATAAGGAATCTGAAATGTTCCTCGCTACGGCGTAATGCCTCCTCAGCCTCTTTGCGTTCGGTGATATTCGAGAATATTCCTTCAACTCCCAGATTATTTCCATGTGCATCAAAGTAGTAATGACTGCTAGTGAGAACGTGTAGCCGTGTTCCATCTTTCTTCTTGAGTGTGATCTCGTATCCGTATACTTCACCTTTCTCTTCGAGCACCTTCAGAAATGAATCGCGTTCTGAAGGGTTAGCGTAGAAGGCTTCTGTGGCATCGGCCCCTATCATTTCGTCAACCGAATCGTAACCAAACAACATAGCTCCTGATGGGCTGGCCATGACCAGCTTTCCCTCTATATCAGTTCGGTAATAGACGTCCTGTATATTTTCAATAATGCTCCGGTATGTCTCCTCGCTGGCCTTTAATGCCTCTTCGTACTTAATTCGAGCTGCTATCTCTCTTTCCAGTGAGGTTCTGTTCTCGTACAAATCCAGGAATATTCGAACCTTACCCCTCAATATTTCCGGAACTATAGGTTTGGTGACAAAGTCAACCGCTCCCTTTTCGATGCCCTTTATTAGATAGTATTCCTCTTTGTATATGGCAGAGACAAAAATCACGGGAAGGTTCTTGTTTTTTTTGTCCTGGCGCATTAGCTCAACCGTCTCGAATCCATCCATTTGAGGCATCTGGACGTCTACGAGTGCGAGGGCATAATCATGCTCCAGAGTTTGTGCAAGTGCCTCATTGCCTGAGGTGGCGCGTACGAACTCTACAGTCAGGTCAGCCAGAATCTTCTCCAGTGCAATTAGATTCCCGACCTTATCATCCACGATCAGTATCTTGGGCTTAGGTTTCACACCATTCAATATTTTTTCATATTCCATCAAGGTCTCTTCAGGATTACTGCGTTCTATTGTATTCATTTTTCTACAAAAGAAGGGGATAACAGAGAAAGGCATTCCCCCTTATAACATCACCAAATCATAGGTGTGAAGCAAAGGCGGGCTTGCATAGTCTTTCAGGACTTTGGGTCCAATGATTTTGCGTCCCAGGATTTCTCCTGGTTTGCTCTTGTCGGAGCTTCGCGGGTTGCCCTCCCCAGAGAGATACGGTAGCGGCTCCAATAATTCAGTTTTTAATGCGTTTTTTGCACACAATAATCCGCAGTCTACAATACAGACTACACTATACTGGCAAACCAAAGAAACCATGCTGGCACTCAACTTGTTTGCGGAAATACCCCAACTATCCAGTAAGCTCCTTTTTCAGTTGCCTTGGGTAGAGGCTGGACCTTTAAGCAAATATGAAGGCATTTGCTGCTTGATTAGGTCTCCTGAATTGTGTAGACTTGACCAAACGCAAAGCCAAGCGGGAGATTACATCCTGGAAATAGCTAGTGTTAAGAGTTTCCGCTCACAGTATATGAGGCAGATACACCTCTCTCAAAGGAAGGGTCGGTTAATTTGGACTGTTTCTTATGATCAAATACCCCTCTAATAACGTCTATATTGATGATTCAGGATTAATAGGCAAAGGGGATGCTCGCAAGCTAATCTGGAGCTTATACTTGTAATCTTGTAGCTACTAGCATGATGTGAGGAGGGGGGCTGCTGTTGGCAGTAGAATCTCGATACACAACATAAAATATGGAGGGTAAATGGTGAGAATTTCGAGAAAACTAGGAATCTTTGTTCTGGCACTTCTATTGATGGCATTACCTCTGGTGGCTGCCTGTGGCGGTGGGGATGATACGAAAGATCCAACACCCGTGGCTACTACAAGTCCGTCACCTACGGGTGAACCTTCTCCGACAGATGATTCTCCACCTCCACCGGATGCCGATGAAGACGGAATTCCTCATGCGGAAGCCCTCGGCACTTCATGGGTGTACAATGTATCCTACACTAGTGACCCCAAAGTAGACGACAACACTACTGTCTGGACTTACACGGTAAACAGTGCAGATGCCGACATATACACCGCAGATGCAGCAATTGAAGGAACACCTCAGATAGGTTTCTTCTTCCCGGATATGGGCACTTCCTTCAAGGTTCAGGAGGAAGCTGCGAGCATGACCCGTAGCATGAGCACAATGGGTGCGATGGTGGAAGCTATCACTATGAGTGTCAAAAGTGTGGGTATGGTAATAGTGGCAAGCAAGAATTTCACCTATGATGGCGATGCCCCTGGAGCACCGTTCACCGTTGGCGACACCTGGTCATATGATTTGCCGGTGTCCACCGATATTGGCGTGTCCTTGAGCTTCTCCTATGATGCGGAAGTAGTTGGTATGGAAGAAGTCACCGTACCGGCG
>JABHWQ010000047.1 GCA_018657655.1 Chloroflexota bacterium
CAAAGCTGAGGCGGCGCTTATTGCGTTAAAGGTGACTCCCCAGGTGCAGATCATCGATGGTCGCATGCCTCATGCACTGATCGAGGCTATTGAAGGGAAAACTGGCGGCACAACAATAGGCTAGTGATTTACCATCACTACTTAACAAACGGTCCATCTTCAGATTCAACCTTTGCTTCTTCTTTGTGGTTTCCTCTGTGAGCGATTCTGGAGAGCAGAATTCCGATCTCATAGAGAATGATCAATGGTACTGCTACGATAGTCTGGTTTATGGGATCGAATGTCGGTGTGATTATAGCAGCAATGATGAAAGCACAAACAATGGCAAATCGTCTAAAACGGGTTAGTCTCTGGGGAGTTAGTATTCCTATCTTTGTCAGGAAATACATGATGATTGGCGTTTCAAAACACAATCCGATGGCAAACAGCAGCCGGACAATCATGTTAACGTAATTGGAAACCCTCCATTCAATATCTGCAACACCACTACCGAATTTGAACAGGAATGTCATTGCTGGAGGGAGTAGAACAAAGTAGGCAAAAACAACGCCAACAACAAAAGAGATCAACATGCCTGGAAGTAAGACGTAAAGGTATCGGCGCTCTTTGATACTGAGGGCTGGTCTGATAAACATCACGATTTGATAGAGGATCACAGGGGCTCCCAAAGCGATCCCGCAGTTGATGCATAATTTGAAATATGTACCAATCACCTCTGTTGGTTCTATGGCTTGGAGTCGAATATCGTCATCTGCGACCGATTTGAGGATATCTATGATGTCTTCAGCGAAGTAGAATGAAACTCCAGCGCCAATGCCAACAACTATCACCACCCACATCAAGCGTTTGCGAAGTTCTTCCAGATGTCCCAGTAGTGTCAATCTCGATTCTTGATTCATCCTGCAATGTGTGTGATCTTGGCCCTTTTGAGTTATTTGATATCAAGGTCTGTCTTTATGTCTTTTGCTTCCGATGATATTTCAGCAGTGATATCCTGGATGGTTTGTTGAGATTCCTGTTTTTCTAACTCCACTTCAGTATTGATGGTACGGGTTAGTTCAGTGGTGGTCATTTTAGCGCGGCGTACAGCTTTCCCGATCATTCCACCGATTTCCGGCAGGCGACGAGGGCCGACCACCAGTAACGCAATGATCAGTACAAAGACTATCTCTGCCAAGCCGATGCCTGTGAAATCCATCATAGAGTTCGTTCCTTAGGTAGTCTGAAAGTATCTAAAAGAATAGAACGCCCAAATGAAGCTCGGAAGCGGGAGGGGATGAGTGCCAGATTCGGTTAGCTGGCTCAATATTGAGGATTAGCTGTCCTTCTTTTCGTCTTTTTCGTTAGGCTTTTCCAGTTCTTTTGAGTTATCGAGCTCCCCTGACCTACCTTTACGAAATTCGCGGAGACCCTTTCCTACCGCCCCTCCCACCTGGGGAAGTTTACCCACGCCAAAGACGATGAGAACTAGAAATATTATCAGGATGATTTCCGGAGCCCCAAAACTGTGAAACATTCTACCTCCTCCCTGTCGTGGCCAGACGTATTCTGCCTAGACTGGGATAAGATCGCTTTTGATCTTGTTTATCTCTGTCCATTGTAATGACTTTCTCACACGGAAGCAAGACTGTACGTTTATTGTGCGAGCTACATTATGTTATAATTGGGTATCTCGCGATGTATCCGCGATGGGAGGAATGATTCTGGAAACATCTGAAATAGCCAGGAAAATAATAGATGCGGCCCTAAACAGGCAGGCCTCTGACATTGTATTGCTCGATCTCAGAGAAGTATGTAGCTTCACCGATTACTTCGTTATTTGTAACGGGCAAAGCGAGCGTCAACTAAGCGCCATTTGTGACGAGATCGATGATATGCTGTCAAAAGAACAAATTTCGCCTCGTCGCCATCAGGGGAGTGTAGGCTCGGGATGGCTAATTTTGGATTTGATTGATATTGTCGTGCATATCTTCTCCCCCGAGCAGCGAGAATACTATGCGCTGGAAGAGATGTGGGATCAGGCTTCGTCCGTGGTCAAGATTCAATGATCCAGCGGTCGATATCACGTTTGAAAGATACCAACTCTTGTGGTGAGAAGAACAGGGCGATTTCTTTTGAAGCATTCTCCGGTGAATCCGATCCATGGACCAGGTTTCGCCCGATCTCCAAACCGAAGTCACCCCGGATAGTCCCCAGACCAGCTTCAACGGGATTTGTGGCACCCATCGTATTGCGAGTCACGTCTACGGATTTTGTTCCCTCAAGTACGGCTGCGATGATTGGTGAAGACGTAATATAGTCGACCAGCGGCTTGAAAAACGGTTTGCCTTCATGAATTGCGTAGTGTTTCTTGGCTAGAGCCTCATCCATGTGGAGGAGCTTCATACCTACGATTTTCAATCCTCGCCTTTCCAACCGAGCAATGATTTCGCCGGCTAATCCTCTTTGCATAGCATCCGGTTTGACCAGTATTAGGGTTCTATCCATTGTATTTGTTACTCCTTAGAAAGTATTGCTTGCCAGTATATGATGCGTGAACGGCGGTCATCAGGATTATCGTATGAACCTGTGATAGCTGTCAAGCCAAAGCAGGTCATGAGTCAGGGCAATCGCATTTGGAATAAACGTCAGAGCTATGTTTTCAGACAAAAAAGACACCATATGTCATGCTCGCGGAAGCGGGAATCAAGGTGGGTGGGGTCAACGGATTCCGCATCAAGTGCGGAATGACAGTTTTCCAGCGCATTGATGTTTGTTTATAGAGCCGACTATCAGCGTTTGCATCGTATGTCAGTGCAATTAAAGTGCGATTGCCCTAGGTCATGAGTATGGAATCGTGAGAAGTGAAGAAATCAGAAGGAGAAGCGAAAGACCGGTGGAGGATTTAATTTATACCGATGAGCATCACCCAGGCAACAACAGATTCCCCGCGAATTCAAGTAACAGACCCGGGTGAACTCAATCTATGGTAATCGAAAGCCTATGCTTTCGATTTGGTAAGGAGCCTCTCCACCCTCTCCAGTACTACCGGAGGATTAATGGGTTTTTCAATGTAATCATCCACGTCCATGGACACGCCTGTTTCCAATTCATATCGCCTGCGGCTGGCATCTTCCCTTACGGAGGTTAACACCATGATAGGAATATGAGCGTATTTCGCCAATCTGGGGTCTTTCAGTTTCTGCATTACCGTGAACCCGTCCATTTCAGACATGAGCAGGTCCAGGATCATCAAATTTGGCTTCTCTGCCTTAAGAGCGTCCAAACCTTCTTTACCATCACTTGCGGTAACTACTTGATATCCTCGTGACTCAAGCAAAGCGGACAAAACAGTTCGGATATCAGGGTCATCATCAACAACCAGGATTTTCGCATTCTCAGTCATTTATCTCTCCCCTTTCTATACTATTGGTCTGGGTAGCAATCCTGCTTTCTCGACTATGACGGGAACAATGTCTTCCCAACCCACCGCCATGATATGGATCCCGTGTACTCCATCCACATCTTCCAACTGGTCGATTATCTCCAGCGTTATTTTGAGGCCCTCTTCTTTGGCGTCTTCTGCATTTTCCATTCTCTTCACGAGCTCATCAGGTACATAGACACCGGAGACGTAGTCTCTCATGTATCGAGCCATACCGGCGGATTTCATGGGGATTATTCCGGCAAGGATATGTGTCTGTTCGTCCAATCCTCGATCGGTCACTCCCTTCATCCACGTAGCGAACTGCTCAACATCAAATACACCCTGTGTTTGAATAAAATCGGCCCCTGCCTTCACTTTTTTGGCGAGCCGGGTAACCCTGAACTCAACCGGATCGGAGAAAGCGCTTTCCACTGCACCTATGAAAAGAGGAACATCTCCGGAAACATCATCGCCACAGATGAATTTGTGATCATCGCGCAGCATCTTCATTGATTGTATTAACTGCATGGAGTCGATATCAAAAACGCCTTTTGCGCCCGGATGATTTCCCAGTGAATGATGATCACCCGAAATAGCAAGAATGTTTCCTATTCCAAGTGCTACGGCTCCTAGAATATCGCTCTGGATTGCGATTCTATTGCGATCACGACATGTCATCTGCATTACTGGATCAGCGCCCATCTGCTTGAGGAGAATCGATCCTGCTGCGCTTGACATCCGGACAACAGCTGTCTGATTATCGGTAACATTTATCGCATCGGAACAGGCTTTGACAATTTCTGCCTTCTTTATCACCACCCGGTCGGATGCTCCTTTCGGCGGTCCAACTTCGGCTGTTACTGCGAATTGGCCGTCCTCCAGTACTTTTTCTAGATTAGTTCCTGCTTTCATAGCGGTCCAACCTTCCCTCGTTAGTATTTAGCCTTTTATTGACGAGTCGATTTCTGCTTTTTTGCCGGAGCAGGAACGGCCAAAGGGAGAACAAAGGTAAACTTCGATCCTTTACCTGTTTCAGGACAGGGACACTCAACTCTAACTCCGCCACCATGAGCTTCAACAATTCTCTTGACTATGGATAAGCCCAATCCGGTTCCTGTACCTTTCTCCACATTACTGGCACGGTAAAAATCTTTGAACACATAAGCTATGTCTTCGTCCGGAATGCCCATTCCGGTATCTGTTACTGTGCCAAGTATTCTGCCATTCTCCTCCAATAATATCAAGCCCACCGATCCATTTTCGGGGGTGAACTTAACTGCGTTACTTAGTAAATTCGCAAAAACCTGCTGCAATCGGTTAAAAGAACCATAGACTTCCGGCAAATCGGCCGGGATATCTTTGTTTAGATTGATATTTTTCTCTTCTGCCAGTCTCTGAGTATCTTGTAAAGGGGTTTCTAGTATTTGGATCAGCGAGACGTTTTCCATTTCTTCGGCCATCTGCCCCATCTCTATGCGTGATATGTCCAGAAGGTCTCCTATCATCGCAAGGAGGCCATCGATCCTGATGCTGCTCCTCTCAATCATCGGCCTTATGGCATCAGGAACTTCACCTACATACCCACCAAGGATCATGCTGAAATAACTCTGAATAGCTGCCAGCGGAGATTTAAGGTCGTGTGCTACGATGGAAACCGACTTGGTAAGCCTGTCTCTTGCCTCTTCGACTTTTGCGAGTTCTGCCATCTTGGAATCGATGATGTCCTGGTAATACCGTTCCATCGTACGATATATCTGGTTTTTACTGATGGCAGTGGCTCCCAAGTTGGCAACACTGCTCAGAAAAGCCATATCGTGAACGGAGAACTCCGTAGGTCGATCGGTATATGCTCTCAAGATACCGGCAACCTTTCCTCCCATCACAAGTGGAAGCGTTATCATCGATACAATACCTTCTTTATTTGCCTGTTCTTGATATTGTACCCGCGGATCAGTGGTTGCATCTTTCACAATAACCGGGGTACCCTTCAATGCCTCAGCCATTACGGTATCAAGTTCCGCCAAGCCCTTTCTCACGTAGGTTTTGCTCAATCCGTAATCAGCCATGCGGACCAGTTTCTTTTGGTCCTCGGTAAGCATCATTATTGAGCAACCCTTTACCCCTATCGTTTTTGCGGTATTCTCTACCAGCGCAGACAATTCGCTTTCCACCGCAACAGCGGAATCAGCTTCACTGGACAACTTATATATTGCCTTATAATAGTCAAGGGGTTTTTTATTCAACTCTGCACAACTCCGCGGCTATTCTGAAGCGCTCTCCGATTCTTTTCCAATTCCAGCCATGTCTTCTCGGAATACCCCTCTCGGGATTCCGTTGCTGCTCGGGCTCCAGTCCCTAATAGGTTGGATTTCTTCCAGCGTTTCTAGTTTATCCAGTGCTTTTAAACGATCATACACTAGTTGCCAGGCGCATGGAGTGTTTGGTGATACTTCGCAGATACCATTCACCGATCCCCCGCATGGCCCGTTGAACAAATTCTTAGCACATCGGGCTACCGGGCAAATGCCACCGGTTTCACCTAGTAAGCAATTCCCACATCCGCGGCATCGCTCAAGCCAGGTGCCTTCCTCTTCGCAGATCCCAATGAAACTGGTATTAACTGCTGGAAGCACTGGGGTGGGCACCAGCATGTCCGATAAGAGCTGCACACCGGCACCACAAGCCATCGAAACAACAACATCGTGGCTCTTAGCCAACTCGATAATCGGCTCGATGTATTCACGATCACATTGGCGCTGGATAGTGTCTTCCCCGAATTCCATACCCTTGTCCTGAATCCCACTGTCCATCCTCAATTGGGAGGCCAGGATGGATACTTCCTTCATTCCTCCTGCCATGCATACGCTAACACAGGTGCCGCAACCAAGGATCAGCACTTTCTTGGAATCCTTGATCAACTCTGTGATCTCAGCAAACGGTTTTCTTTCTCCGACAATCATTTTACCTTTTTCCCTTCTTCAAAGGATTAGGACCAAACTCCCGGGCCCTTTCGGTCATCTCATTGGCAGCCTGAGCGAACAGTGGTGCATCGGACGCGCCAATATTATACATCTTTAATCGATCACCCTCAATCCCAACCTCTTCCAGCATTTTCTGCGCATACTTCACGCGTTTTTTGGCTCTTAGATTTCCTTCCAGGAAATGACAATCGCCTTCCTCTCACCCGCCGACGAAGGCGGCATCCGCTCCATCCTCGAATGCTCTAAGCAGGAGGGGGACATCCACCTTCCCGGTACACATAAGCTTCACTACCCTGATATTCGGCGAATATTCCAATCGCATTGATCCCGCAAGATCGGCAGCCGAATATGTACAATAGTGACAGCAAAACGCTATGACTTTGGGTTCATAGGTATCCGTCATCAGTTTCTCCTTCTCAAACTAATCTGCACATAATACAGCACTCTTTGCCATTATCTGGTAATCTTTATAGTGCTGTACATCGATTGTATTGCACGGGCAAGCGCTGGCACAGATTCCGCATCCCTGACAAGCGGCCGGTTCAATCTGCGCTACGCCATTATCGTTAATTACCGGAACATTGAACGGGCACACCCGAACACAAGTTAGGCACGCCACGCATCCTTCCGGTTTCACAACAGAAATAACACCACCTGACATAAGATGTGGTTGCGAGAGAATGGTCACTGCCCTTGATGCTGCACCCTGCGCCTGGGTAAGTGATTCCGAAATGAACTTCGGCGAATGAGCCAACCCACATAGATACATGCCTTCATTGACGAAATCAAGCGGCCGCAGTTTCATATGAGCTTCCATGTAGAACCCGTCAGCCGTCAACGGTAATTTTAGTTTGCTGGAAAACTCAGTGGCGTCGACCTGAGGACGAATAGCAGCACTGAGTACCAGTTTGTCTGCGGTAATTGCCAGCTCATCATCAAGCACCGGATCGAAAACCTTCATCCTGAGTATCCCATCTTCTTCCGTGACTTCCGGTTTTCTTTCTGGCTCATATCTAATGAAGATAACGCCCTTCTCCCGAGCTTCCTGATAATTCAGTTCTTTCATGGCATAGGTTCTCATATCACGATAAAGAACATATATATTTAAATCAGGATTACCCTCTTTTAACTTGATAGCGTTTTTAACTGCTTGCGTGCAGCAAACTCGGCTACAATAGTTATGCTCCGGTTCCCTGGAGCCTACACACTGGATCATGACCAATGAGTTGATGTCACTAGCGTTGATTTCATTCTTGGCAACCTGCTCTTCCAGTTCATGCTGGGTTATTACATTTGCAGACTCGCCATAGAGGTACTCGCCTTCCGGTTTGTATTCTGTTGCTCCGGTGGCCAGTATTACGATTCCATGGTCCACTCTCACATCTTCGCCATTTGAGGTTCGGATAGTAGCGGAGTAATTGCCGACATAACCGGAGAAATCTTTTAACTCAGCGCCTTTATAGATGGTGATTTTCGGTTCGTTCTCGACTTGTTCAACTAGCGATTTGAGTAAAGCTTGCGGATCGGAATCTTTTTCATGTGTGTAATACAGTTCACGCAAATTGCCGCCCAATTCGTTCTGTCTCTCGATCAACACTGTCTCGAACCCCTGACTGGCTAAACCTAAAGCAGCGTTCATTCCGGCGGCTCCACCTCCAATCACCAATCCTTCCTTAGTGATGGGGGCAGGAGTTTCGTAAAGAGGCTCAAGGGTACATGCACGGGAGACAGACATTCTTACAAGGTTTTTAGCCTTGTCTGTAGCCTCTGGCATATGAGTGGCGTGAACCCAGGAGCACTGATCGCGAATATTAGCCATCTCGAAGAGATATTTGTTGATACCAGCTTCACGACACGTATCCTGGAATAAAGGTTCATGAGTTCGAGGGCTGCAAGAGGCTACTACTACGCGGTTCAATCCTTTTTCTTCAATTATGGAGATAATCTTGGATTGCGTGTCAGTAGAACAGGTATATAGAAATTCCTCTGCATGAGCCACATTGGGTAGGGTTTTAGCATATTCAGCTACTCCGGGAACATCAACGACCCTTGCGATGTTTGTGCCGCAACGGCAGACAAAGACGCCAACACGTTGTTCTTCGTCACTGACATCTCTTTCAGGGGGGTATTCCTTTTCGGTGACCAGAGTTCCGCGAGCCTCCGTGATTTCCTGTGATGCCATGAACGCAGCACTTGAGGCGTTCATCACTGATTCAGGGATGTCCATAGGGGCGTCAAAGGCACCGCACACATAAACGCCGGAACGTGATGTAATATTGGGTTTGAATTCATCAGTTTTACAGAAGCCAAACTGGTCAACTTCAATATCCAGAGTTTCTGCCAGTGCTTTGCTACTATCAGAAGGTTCAAGACCAACCGACAGGACCACCATATCGAATTCCGCGTAGCTTTTCACGCCACTATCGTCCGTGTACTCCAATACGATGTTGCCATTATCTTTCTCCCGCACCATCGGTGTGGGCATTGCCTTGATATATTCAACACCGAACTTATCTTTGGCGGACTGATAGTATCGTTCAAATCCTTTTCCGAATGCACGGATATCCATATTGAAAATGGTAGGACGAATCCTATCATCATGCTCTCGGGCGATGATCGCTTCTTTGGTGGCATACATACAGCACACTGATGAGCAATAATCTTTGCAGATTTCTGATTTTCGAGAACCTACACACTGAATCCATGCAATTTTTTCCGGATGACGGCCATCCGATGGCCTCAGAACTTGTCCTTGGTATGGACCGGATGCTGAAAGGATACGTTCAAATTCAAGACTGGTCACAACATTGGGCATTCGATTATACCCGTAGTCGCCTGAAACGGAATCCGGATCATAAGGTTTGAATCCCGGGGCTACAACAAGTGAGCCCACTGAAAGCTGAACTAACTCTGCTTTCATGGAATGGTCAATAGCTTTGGCTTGACAGGCTGCCACGCATTGATAGCACTCACTGCACAGGCCGCAGCTAAGGCACCTGTCAGCTTCCGCTTTGGCTTGATCTTCGGTTAGGGCAAATGTAACTTCGCGAAAATCGGTTTTGCGTTCTTCTGCCGGGGCCATCGATGGCTTTTGTCGAGCCCCTTTCACAATCCCTTCCAGCGGAACATCGACTTCGGTGAAATCCGGCTCGCGGTCGGCTCTCATATCCTGCCCTTGCAGGAATCTATCGATCGAGATAGCTGCCTGTTTGCCTGCTGCAATAGCTTCAATGACTGTTGCCGGGCCAAGCATCACATCACCACCGGCAAACACTCCCTGCATATTTGTCTCTAATGTGACAGCATCTGCGGTAAGCGTCGACCATTTGGTTATTTCCAGTTCCCCGTCTGCGCTCAGGAAAGATAGATCAGGAGATTGCCCAATCGCGGGAATGATAGTATCGACATCCAAGATAAATTCTGAACCTTCGATGGGTACAGGTCTCCTTCTGCCACTCTCATCTGGTTCGGTAAGTTCCATCTTAATACATTCAATACCGGTGACTTTTCCATTCTCGCCAACGATTTTGTTGGGAGCTACCAGATACTGGATTTCGATCCCTTCCTCTTCTGTCTCTTCAATTTCTTCCAGACTGGCGGGCATTTCATCGCGTGAACGGCGGTAGAGAATGAATGCTTCCTCTGCCCCCATCC
>JABHWQ010000306.1 GCA_018657655.1 Chloroflexota bacterium
AAGAATACCCGCCGCCTGTAAAATCTCCTCCGGCGCGGCGCAACAAAAATAGCCATAGACCTTCCCGCCGGTTCGCTCTTTCCACTGTCGTGCCATACTGTGCCTGGCGTCAGTTTGCGCCTCTTTCAGAATATCTTTCATTTCTCCGCGTCCTTACCGCTTCCAGGATATTCAGATAGCCCTTTACGGTGAAGTATCTGCTCTGCAAATGCGTCCAGCCGGGTGCGAACCTGGCCCCAAGAGAAGCTTCTCTCATCGACTAGGTCACACTCAATCTGCACGGATGGGACACCTAATTTTGTCTCCAGCATATGTCGTGTCTCTAGCATTGGTATGTAGACTGGCCGGCAGGTAATAATGCTGCTGATCAATACGCCATCAATCTGGTATTCTCGCACGAGTTCCTCGGTACCGGTGACCATCATGCGAATCAAGGATGTACCCTCGGTAAGGGTTCGAGTGGCGATCTCCAGGAGGGGCTCATCCGGATTTCGCGACGGCCAGGGTGTGGCGTTATAGTTGGCCTGATATGCGAATGCTCCCCCAATCGGCTCGAAATAGTTCAACAGGCCCATGTTGAACCACAGCGGCATGCCCAGGATGAGCAGGCGAAACCGCTCATTTTCGATCTGTCCCCGGCCGGTCTCGACCCGTTCTCGCAGTTCGTCCCGCAGGGTGCGATAGAACTGGTACGCCTTTTCAGTTCCTGAACAGTACATCCCGGGATACATCGTGGCAAAACCATCGGCGGCGCTCATAGGCGAGGGGACGGCTTTGCACAACTGCATGATCTCCAGACGCAATTCGTTGGTCTTATAGGAAAGATCCAGGCATTCGTTGAGTCGACCCGGGTCGTAGGCCTGTCCGGTCACCTCGGAGATGAAGGCGATGCAGTCTTCCAGTTGCGAGCGATAGTACCTGATCTCGTGCGGGCGGGGCTCCCGCAGCATGCCCTCGAAAAAGCGCTCCGGTTTGTCGATGGTGAACATCGGGACATTCAGTCTTTGTGCCATGTCCTCCCACCACTTGACCCGTAGGTCGCATACCTTGGAAGAGGTGATGAGTAGATCGGGAGCCGCCATTCCGCCCAGTGGGGCATCGGACAGGTCGCCGTTCAGGACATAGCCCATGGCAGTGCGCTGATAGCCGCAAAGGTCCGTGGAATACCCTGCCTGCTCAGCGATTCGGGAGAACCGAATCGCGTCATTATCCGATTCCGGGGTCTTGCGCCGGATGGCGCATAAAGAGGCAAATTGCTCTGGATAGTACGGATGAATGCCCAGCGCGTAATATATTTCCTTTTCGATGAGAGCACAGGACCATACCACCGGTTTTCCGGCCTTTTTATGTTCATGACCTTCACGGAAATCATCCTGAATGAATTGCCAGCCGCTTCGTGCGGTGGTGAGAGATTTCCGGGATTTGGCCGTTTTCGTTGTTGCTTTGTCTTCGCTCATTTGTTCACCCCAGAGTGACTGCTGCGATACTGCACTTTCGATTTTAAAAAGTGATGGCGGGATTGATCGTGTGCAAAGTTAGATCTTCTGCCGTCACCTCGCATATGTACTGGCCCTAAATGTCATGACCACGATAGTCTTGAAGTCGTTAAATGACCTCGTCTTCCTTGAGCCTGGAGATATGGTCCCAATCGTACCCAAGTAGCTCCAGTAAAATCTCCTCCGTGTGCTGACCGAACTCAGGTGCTTCACGGCGGACCGAGCAGGGAGTGCGAGTCATGCTGATCGGGAAACCGGCTGTTTTGATTCGACCCCACGATGAATGATCGTACTCAATAACATAGTCATTGGCGATCGCCTGAGGGTCATCTGAGAACTCTGCAACGGTGTTGATCCGTGATACCGGCATATCTTTCTCTCGTAAGAGTCTTTCCCATGTCTGGCTGGGCTGGGTCGCGAATCGTTCGTCGAGGATGGCCACCAGATCAGGTGTGTTCTTGCTGCGGGCTTCCATATTGTTGAACCTGGGGTCGCTCTCCAGTTCCTGCAGTCCCATTACTTGGCAGAAATTTGGCCAGTGCTGATCGGGAGGGATGAGAATAAGAGCCAGCCATCTGCCATCCTGGCACTTGTATTGGCTATATAGAGGATTGAAAGGCTGGTTTCTGGATATGAATGTCGGGGCGGACCCGCCCAAGGTGTAAATGGTCAGCGGGTAGGTGAGAAGATAGCTCATACCACCCAGAATGGACCCTGAAACCTTCTGTCCTTCCCCGGTCCGCTGGCGATGAACTACGGCCGCCAGGACGGCAAACGCCGTAGTAATGGCCCCCATTCCGTCGGCTATCTGAACTGGAGGATAGTGTGCCTCGCCATCCGGATGTATCAGCATGGACCAGAAACCGGAGCGAGCCAAGCCCGTCGAATCGAAAGCACGCGCATCTTTGTCCGGACCATGTTCACCCCAGCCCGTACAATGGGCATAGATCAACCGGGAATTGTATTTGGATAATGTTTCATAGTCCATTCCCAATCGTTCCGCAGCTCCAGATCTGTAATTGTGAACGAAAATGTCGGATTGCTCCACCAATCGGTAGATCAATTCCCTTCCGGCTTCCTTCTTCAGGTCGACTTTGAGGCTACGCTTGTTTCGGTTACCAATCTCAAAATATGGGTTGCGTTGCTTCAGGTTATCGGCAACTCGATGCCCTCCGACTACCATGGCCCCACGTCCTGGATCACCTGTGATCCGATCCTCGATCTTAATTACATCTGCGCCCAAATCAGCCAGCAACATGGTGCATTGGGGTCCCTGCTGCCATTGAGTCCAGTCGATTATGCGAATACCTTCCAGTGCTCCTGCCATCTAAACCTCCAGAGGAAAAAATGAATTACCGGTCAACATGCCTGATGCTATTTATTGTGAATACATAGTTTAACATCATTTGATCATAATTTATAAATATTTGCAACATATCGTCCATTTATGTTATCTAATATAAACATTTGGTATAAATATGGATAATATTGCCATTAGGTGATATAATTAGAATGTTTTGTATTATTAAGGCTTTGTCTGCAATCGCGTGCTGGACTATTTCCATCCCAGGCTGTAACGGGAACGTGATTCCTATCACTAAACAGATAATCAACTATGGAGTTCAACAATGACGGAAACGTTTTCACATGCCATGTCCGGCCATATTATGTATGGCAATCTGGATGATCTTGATCGCGATATCATTGCTGAACTCAGGCATGACTCCCGCCAGAGCAACGTCGAAATCGCCAAGCGTCTGAACATCAGTAACCATACCGTCCATCGACGACTGCAAAAGTTAATCAATGATAGGACAATCAGGCTCATTACCACGGTGAACGCGGAATCCTTCGGATTCGCGGGATCGTTGATTGGCGGCATTCACGTTAACAGGGGACAAGTCGGCACAGCGGTAGAGGAACTGTTGGCACTGACCAACGTCTTAACAATTTCGGAGACCACGGGTCGTTATGACATACTTGTCTGGGCTATATACCGTAATCCCGATGATCTATATGACTTCCTGGTAAACCGGCTGGGTGCAATCCACTCGATTGCCACTACCGAGGCCATGATTAACTTGCGTACGGTTAAAACGCCTTTCCAAAAGGTCCATATCGATGATCCACGAAACGTCACTGAGTTGCACAATCTGCAATCGATTGACCGCAGGATAGTCGAACAATTGGTGATTGATCCCCGACTGAACACCACTGAACTAAGCCGGAATCTGGGCGTCGCATGGAATACGGCACATCGGAGGCTGGATCGACTGCTTCGCGAGGGCGTCATCCGTACTATCGTGAGAGTGGGCCCGGCAGCCCTGGGTTATCGACTAAATATATCTTTTCTCATTCGCATACGCAGCGGTGAAGTCGAATCCGTCGCGAGCACACTGAGCACCTTTGATGAGATTTTGACTGTCGCTATATGCACTGGCACATGGGACATCATGGCTACCGCGATATTCCGGGATGCGGATGAAATGTCGGCGTTTATCAGAAATCGAATGGATCACATATCGGGTATCATTAACCTGGAGACCAATATAGGCTTACAAACCGTCAGACGCTCCGGGTATTGATTGCAACTGGCGACTATGGGAGGTACTAAACAGGATCGACAATCGATGATATCGTAAAGGTTCGGCGCAGTCGCACACTTAAAAGAGTACATTTACACCCATCATTGCCTATCCTGTGAGTGATGACCTGACCCCCTTTCAAATCAGTCCAAGTCTAACATTTTACCTGGACTAGTTTTCCGGGGGTCAGGTCACATCTGATCAGAATAGTTAGTTGACATAACATAATGATTAGATTCAATTTTAATGAATTGCGGTAGAATGACTGAAGGTAGCCACGATCATAATCCGTGGGCATATGAATCTTGAGGGGAGCATGACAAAGAATAGGGAAGTCTGGTAATCTTGTATATGAAAGAATTAAACTGCCAA
The DNA here is from genome assembly GCA_018657655.1 of Chloroflexota bacterium. Lineage (GTDB taxonomy): Bacteria > Chloroflexota > Dehalococcoidia > SZUA-161 > SpSt-899 > JABMQN01. The sequence goes on from JABHWQ010000306.1 coordinate 4,454, forward strand.
GGGAACGATATCAGAGCATTTGAGTCGGCACATGGTAAGTGAGACTGTTCTTTGCATCCAGTATGCGATTACCAATATAGGGAGTTGTTTCAGGGGGAGTTCGACTCTTCCCCGTCTTCACCATGAAATCCCTCGACCCCTGTGGGGTCTTTTTGCTATGGCAGGTTTAATTGGTGATCATTATGTAAACCGGATGGTTAAAACCAGTCAACTAACATCTAGTTAACATAACAATTATAGTGCGACCCACTGTTTTTAGAATTGAAGGAGATAGTACCGAATGACGAAAAAGATCGACAATGCTGCTGATACGCCTTTTGAGGCCTATCAATACTGGCACCAGGTTTGGTGTGATTATTTGAATGAACACTATAAAGATAAATTCGTAGAGGCTGGCTTGCCGGGATGCAGTTTTACAGAGCGAGTTCCTGACGCGCCTGGTGGCAAAGGCTACTTCAGCTATGCACATGCTCCGGATGGCACATTGTACTTTATAGAAGAAGAAGGCAACGCCATTATTGAGTATGATTCATATGCTCTCGGTATACAGATGCTGGGTGACGAGAATTGTGATTTCGGGGAGCAAGTGAAGGCCGGAAAGGTCAGGTTTATTAAGAATGTCGAGGATTTCATTAAAATGGGTCCCCTTCAACCCCTTCAGCGTGAAGCTTTCAAAGTGGCAATAGCAGAAACGGAGAAAAAATTCGATCTGGATCTACCAAAATTCTGGTAGGTAAACTATGAGTATCATTGATAGTATAAAGCAGAGCATTAGAAATTGGCTCGGGGTAAAAGAAACAATCTTATGCGATACCTGTAAATGGGATTGGCGCAGCGCTTGCCACCATGCTGAACGGCCCAATGCCGTGAAGTGTCCCGACTATGACAAACGCGGTACCTAAAAATGAAAACAGAGGCCTTAACTAGACCTCTGTTTAACTACCTCTTATCTGAATTAGTTATAATCTATCTTTCGACAAGCATGGCGATTCCCTGACCTCCGCCGATGCACATGGTCAAGAGTCCGTATCGGAAGTTCTTCCGTTTCATTTCGTAAATTGCGGATACAATCATTCTTGTGCCGGTGGCCCCTATCGGGTGCCCCAATGAAACACCACTACCGTTGAGGGTCACTTCGTCTTTGCTTATGTCAAGTTCTCTCAGGCAAGCGATGGCTTGAGCCGCAAATGCTTCGTTAACGTCCAGAAGGTCCATATCCTTAATGCTTAGACCGGTCTTTTGCATGACCTTACGAACTGCTGGAATGGGCCCTAATCCCATATAGGCTGGTTCGATGCCGCTAGATGCGTAAGCTTTGATGCTGACAAATGGTTCGAGTCCTAATTCATTAGCCTTCTGACGTGTCATTAGCACAACCGCTGCGGCTGCATCATTGATTCCTGATGCGTTGCCCGCAGTTACAGTACCGCCAGCTCTAAACGCTGGACTGAGTTTGCCCATTTTTTCAGCAGAGGTTTCCATGGGGCGCTCATCCGTATCAAAAACCTTAGGATCGCCTTTCCTCTGGGGAATGGTAACCGGAACTATCTCTTCTTTGAAAAGTCCGTTTCTGATGGCTTCCAGCGCTCTTTGGTGGCTTAATGCCCCAACTTCGTCCTGCTCTTGACGGGTAATCCCGTATTTTTCAGCGATATTCTCGGCGGTGTTACCCATGTGATATCCGTAGAACGATTCCCAAAGACCATCGAGTACCAATAAGTCGAAAAGGTCCGCATTGGCATTGGTATCCATCCGGTATCCCCATCTAGCTTTGGGAAGAATGTACGGGGCGCAACTCATCGACTCCATGCCGCCGGCGATAACAACTTCCGCATCCCCGGTCA
>JABHWQ010000352.1 GCA_018657655.1 Chloroflexota bacterium
CAGCAGTGTCAAAGCCATATCTCGGCCATGGTCAGAATGGGCTGCCGCTCCGCCAGCAAGATCCCTGGCATAATTTCTTGCGGCCACTGTAGCCCTGGTAGCACCGCACAACCCAACCTCTGTCTTGCCGGTCAATCGGCACGGGCCCATTGAGCAATTTTTGCAGCAAGCAGAGCTACTTCCTATAGGACATGATTTCATCGCTTCGGCACGGTCAAATACGGTATTGATACCATCAGCCGCAGCAATTTCAAGTAATTCTAACGTTGTTGGGTCAATGGTTTTCTTCACAGCTTCTGTCTTGTCAGTCATTATTCCTCCCTAACTTGATTGTTTTCTGGTTAGATGAATTAGGAGCTTTGAGCATTGTTTGCCACAAGAATCACCGAGGTCAGACACGGTTCATCTGCTGTGACGTGTACCACCACTCATTCTCCCTATCTATATCCTAGAATCTCGTATAAGAAGTTACATCAGCCATAGTGCTTGCTTTCATACGGCAGGATTGACTTGGATTCGGTAAGCAATCTCCGCAATAGTCGCTACGCATATTTCACTGTTCACTCTCGGCTTATCATTTACAAAAGTTCTTGACGACTATACGACTAAGAAAAAGCTGTGGTCTTCTACCAACTCATGTGATACAATTCCAAGGCAGCTGCTGCTTGAGAACGAGGAGGTATTATGTTATGGGTTTTGCAATACGGCAAGAAAAAGGAAAATACTATCCAGAAATGGTTTGTGATGCTTGCAGGAAACAAATCGAAGATTGGAGTCAAGCGGTAGTCTGTTGCTCAGCTCCAGAGGAGGGGCGGACCTCACCAGCCATGGTTTTCTGCAAACACGATGAATATGAAAAAACGGGGCCAGGAGCTTCGATGAACATGGATGTTCATCTTTCGCAACTCATAATAAACAAACAATGGGAAATAATACAGGAGCGTCGTTAATACCAAGTCACCTTGAGAGGTAAGCCCAAAGCAAATATAGGAGCAGGTTGTACAATTGGAGACCTTCACAGAACTAAAGGATTTTGTAGAGAATCCTCATTACTATGAACAAAGGCAGAAAAGCCTGGGAGATCTCGATATCAATACAATTGATCCCCCGATTATCGAGTTCATCAGCATCTTGGCAAAGCTGCCTTATTGCTTCACTCTACAAAGCTGTTATGGGCATTTTCTCTACAAAGATCAAAAGAATCCTTACAACGTCGAGCCTTTGCCGACTTCAGGGAATATCACCAGAGTCGAATATAGAATAGCCTATATTGCCTTGTGTATTGAAAATAGCAGTCCAGGGCGAGAGTTGTTTGAATGCTTGAAAGATATCCCGGTAATTGACTCGGACTATATTCAGTTCAGATGTGCCGAGTGGTTCTGGGGAAGACAGGTTAACTCGTATGCATTGCAGGTCGAACCGAGACGATATATGACCAAAGATAAGGTTTGGGTTGACTATCAAGAAGCATTACACATTGAGAAAACGAGAAATCTGTTCTTTGCTGGACTCTGGAAGTTGCTCCAATCACGGATCGAAAGACAATAGCCTGGTTAATAATCAACACACCCGAAACGATGTTCTTTGAAGCAGGAAACAAAAGTTCCAAATCCTCTTTCCCCGACTAGTAAAAACTCTATATCTCTACCCGGTTGGTAATCTCATCAATCATACAAATGGTTCGAACGTATTCGCCGTATTCATTTCTCACCGATGCCGCATTCACAGTAACTTCAATCTCCGTGCCATCTTTTTGTATCATTTTATATTGTTTATTGTAATCAAATCCCTTTGCCATCACTTCATTTAACGCACGCTGAACTACAGAATGATATTCTTGCTGCACAAACCGGATCATGCTCTGGCCAACAACTTCATCAGGCAAATATCCCAGCATTCTCTGTACGCGCGCGTTGCAGTCGATTATGATCCCTTCATTATCAACCGAGATGATCAGCGTTAACGGGCTTTCAAATATGGATCGATATCGCTCTTCACTACGCCGAAGCGCTATTTCCATTTGCTTTCGTTCGGTAATATCACGAAACGTCACCACTGCCCCCACAACCTTGCCGTCTTCAAGTATCGGGGTGCTGGTATATTCCACCTGGAAAAAGGACCCATCTTTTCTCCAGAAAACCTCGTCGTCGACATTTGTACGCACAATACCATCCTTGAACGCAGCATAGATGGGGCACTGCTGGGAAGGATATGGCATACCATTTGATTTTGAATGGTGTACCAGCTCGTGATGGTACTGTCCGATCAGATCGCCGGGTTTGTAGCCGAGCATCCGCGC
>JABHWQ010000205.1 GCA_018657655.1 Chloroflexota bacterium
CCTGCAGCTATAATCTTGACCGCATCTAACTCACTTGATGAATCGCCAACCCAGTTTGATCTCGGTTGTCTAACCCAGACTATTTGCCTGGCAGCATTGGGATTTGGGCTTGGTACCTGTATTGCAGGGCAGGGGGTGCTCTATCCGGATGTAGCTCGAAAAGCCTGCGGCATACCGAAATCTGAGAGAATCGTGATGGGGATCGCCATTGGCTACCCGGACCCGGATTTCCCGGCAAACAAACTCGAAAGCACCCGCGAGCCACTTGAAAATATCACCACATGGTTGGGATTCGACTAGTCATGGCGGGACATTTGCCAGACTACTCCGGCGACTATGATGCCGGGTTCAATTATAGCAAACTTTCCAAAGATGCCCTCCTGAAACTGCTCGAAGCTTACAGCAAGTATGTCCTCCGTATCGATGGATTCTGGTATCTGGTAGCAATGGAGAAATGGGGCAATGATGCCGCCTTTGATTGCGATCTCCAAGTATGGGAGAAATGTCAGGTTCTTGAATTGAGGCTCCTCACAGAAGCATTGAACATCCGGGGAAACGATGTAGCGACGGTCATGAAATACATGCAGGTCAACCCCTGGCTTGCATTATGTGATTACCACATCGATCTAAAAAATACCGGGCATGCATTTCTTACAAAATTCACCTGTCCCATACTCTTTGCACTGGAAAAGGAGGGGAACGGGCGCGAAGAACGACAATGCCAGGTAATTTCACCCCAAACCTTCAATACGATTTCGCATTATTTCAATCCGAATATTCGGACTGTGCCTCTCAATATCCCTCCCCGGACGGACTACAGTGATATCTGTTGCCAATGGGAATTCTCGCTGGCAGAGTCGGGCGATTCTCTGGAGAACACCGCTGAGGAATCCCGGGATTTGATGGATTACAGTGGTGACTATGATCCTGGCTTCAGTCATCAAAAACTGAGCCGGGAAACCTTGCTAAAGCTGATCGATGTTTATTGCGAATATATACGCAAAATCGATGGCTTTTGGTATGTGATAGTGATGGATCGATGGGGCAACGATCAGGCGGTCGATTGTGACATCGCCGTTTGGGAGAGGGTCAAGCCCTTCGAACTGAAAGTGATCACAGAGGCGCTCAATATCCGTGGGCACGATGTCATCTCTTTTATGAAGTATGCCCAGGCAAGTCCATGGGTCGCGCTAACGGATTACACTATCGATATCAAAAATGAAAACCAAGCCGTGCTGACGCACCAGGCCTGCCCAACACTCTTCGCCCTGGAACGGGAGGGCACCGGAAGAGAAGAGCGTCAGTGCCGTGAGATTGATGCCCGATTCTTCCGAATGATGGCCCAGTTCTTCCACCCAAATATGGAAGCTAGTCCACTTAAGCTGCCGCCTCGTAAAAACTCTACCGATATTTGTTGCCAGTGGAAATTCAAACTTGACATATGATCCTTTATTGCCCTTCCATCCAAAAAAGATAATTGGAAATATCGTGAAATTTTCGGCACAAAAACACCTTTCAAGTGCCTTGTTGATCATTGTCCTGAGCCTCTTTATTGTGGGATGCGGTGATGAGAAAGATACAGGCAAGGATACGAATAGCTATCCCTTCACCCCTAAAATTGACCAAGTAGCCACTGATGAGAAGACACCTGAAGGTATCACAACCGAAGTTGAGGACGTCGTCGCCGATACTGACAACGACCCATCCAGCACTCCAAATGAAGCAGAGTCGGGCATTGGTGGGGATGACATCGGGGACGAATCTGATGAAACCACAGCCATTGTATCCAAAGACGAAGATGCCGTTGCCGATAATTCCACCCCAAATCAAGAAGCTACCGATGAAGATGAAACTGATGATCCGCCATACATAGAGAGTCAAGTTTCATTTCCGGTCGATGAATATCCACACGGCGAGCCTATTGAATGGTATTACTGGACAGGCCACCTGAAGACCGACGATCAGCGTTGGTTCGGCTATGAACTGGTGTTTTTTGTGGTGGACATGTTCGGGCAGCAAATACTGATTGTCAACCACGCCATAACTGACATTCAAAACAGGACCTTCCATCATACGAGCCGTACTTCTCTCACAATTCCGCCCAAACTGGGAGAACCGCTATATTTCGAATTAGGCGGATCCTCCGCTCTACTTGAGAATGGCCACGATACTCTGCATGGTGAAGTTGACGATTTCATTCTTGAACTTGGCTTACAAAGTGTTAAACAGCCCGTGTCTCATCATGGTAACGGCTACACTGATTATCCCTTCGGCGGGTATACTTACTACTATTCCCGCTCGCGCATGAGACTGATGGGACATTGATAATTGAAGGTGAACCGTATCCGGTGACCGGCACATCATGGTTCGATCATCAGTGGGGTGAGCTCGGCAACGTAATCAGTGTTGGCTGGGACTGGTTTGCAATCCAACTCGATGATGATCGTGAAATGATGCTATTCACCATTCACCAGAAAGGAGAGCCCCTTCTTCTGGGAGGATCTTGGATCATGCCAAATGGTGAAACAATTGAAATCTCGCCTGACAACTTCGAGGTTACCCCCCTGTCTAAATGGGATAGTCCCCATACCGGAAAATCCTATCCCATAGGCTGGGAGATTTTAGTAGATGATGTCAAACTTATCCTTAGCCCCGTAATGGAAGACCAGGAAGTGGTCTCCTCATACAAGGTTTACTGGGAAGGGGCATGCGAGGTCAGCGGCGATGCCACTGGCCGGGCATACGTGGAATTGACAGGGTATTAGCCCCTTAAACTCTTTACAGGAAGAGGTTTCCTAAATTATTACTGAGGCCCACCATCCGTAGGTAAAACCATTCCCGTAACATATGATGCCGCATCCGAAGCAAGGAAGATAGCCGGACCGAGATGATCTTCAGGTTCTGCGGCTCTTCTTAAGGGAATGCCTTCGGTAAACTGTTCGATGAATTCCGGGCCAAGTTTCTTCTTAACCCTATCGGTGAGCGTTATCCCGGGTGCGATAGCATTGACCCTGATATTGTATGGACCCCAAGCAACGGCCAGTGCTTTGGTCATTTGGTTCACCGCAGCTTTGAGCCCCCCCACAACGGCTTCCATAGCAACTGCCTTTGTGCCGGAGAGTGAGCTGATATTAATGATACTCCCACGTTGCTGGTCTATCATCACTTTCGCAACGGCCTGATTGCACAGAAAGACACTTTTATAGTTCCTCTCATGAAGTTCGTCGTAGTCTTCCTCCAACATCTGAACAGGGGGTATCACATAGACATCACCTGCCCCGCCAGC
>JABHWQ010000388.1 GCA_018657655.1 Chloroflexota bacterium
AGTCAAACACGTCCTCCGGTTCGTGAACCAGCTCGGGCTGCGGGGGCAAGGAAAAATCAATAAGTCTCTGAAAGTGCGGATCAATATCGCCGGAAAGTGGCCTAAAGAATCCTGCTTCATCATACGCAACCTTTAGCTGGAACTAAATCCACATGATGAAAGCCATGCCACCGTTTATGGACTTCCATGGGATAAATAGGGTATAATCTGAAGCTGTGGGCCGCTAGCTCAATTGGCAGAGCAACTGACTCTTAATTATACATAAAGTGTCTTTTAGCTTCTCACTCGTGTTTGCCTGTCTCCCCTCAGTTGGTCATTTACTAGCTAATCCTGTCATCCGGCTTTTCTGTTTTTCTTTGTTTGTCGCCAATTGTGTCGCCAATTTCATGACCCATTTCTAGCTTTGCAATAGCTTGCTTCTGATACATAGAAGGATTCGCCGCACGACCCTCGGTTCCGAAGTCTGTCCAAACTCGGTTTTTAGGTTATTCGTTGTATTGTTTCATAGCTAAAACACATAACACCAGACTCAATAACATTCATCAGTATTTTCAGTGGATTAGTAAAAGGATTAGCAAAAAGATTAGCAAAATGTCGGCCTATTTTGACTTCCTACCACATTATCACTTCATTCACATTGACACGCCGCTCACCTTTGTGTAGTATATGGGCTACCAGAGAAGTGGCTAGGCAACATTGACCTGATAATACAGTAATTTGGTTATTAACATGGCAAACAGTCATGTTAATAAATGGTTGGGTTGCCATGTCGAGCGATTAGAGAATTGTGTCGTGGTTTTCGACACTACCACTTGATTGTGAATGGATCAAAGGGGACCTGAACTGCTTCAGGAAGTACGAACTCCAAACTATAACTCCAAGTGGGTCCAGTGGCGAAACCTATTTTCTCTACATTCAACCGTACTTGAGAGCCTTCTTTCAGGTTGCCTTCAGCCACTATAGCAAAAGGCAATCTACTTCCAGGTGGGATGGCCAAGAATCCATCATTGCCTTCCTCTTGCCAGTGAAATTCAGCTTCGGGTATTGAAAACCAAAGAGGGTGCAACTCGTCCTTCCCTGCGGAAAGGGTATACAAACTGCTATAATTGGTTTTGCTTCCTCCAGTTTGGTAGGCGCGCACCCACTGGGCAGTATCGTTCGTGATGATCCCATCAATCCGCACACGTTCTTTCCTCATCGTCCTCTCTGTTCCCACCCATTGCTCGCTGATATAACCTCTCTGAACGGAAAAAGCGGAACCGTATGAAACCTGCTCTATTCTCATGGTAACGGCATTGACGGTAAGTTCTTCTGCTATAGCATAAGTATCCAATTGATAATCGCCTGGCGCAGGATTCCCAAATTTGGTCTCGTCACCACATCCCAGTAGCAGCAATTGTAGGATGATCAAGACAGTAACAGCAGTTCTAGCGAACTTCTTCATTGCAAGGATTATTTTACCACAAGGTTTGAAATAGGAGGACTCAGCAGACTCGCCTTGCTTTGTACGAAACCTACTGAGTCCATTCCGCCTATTTCCGTACGTTCACATCGAAAACATAGGAATCCGTTATTCGCGCTATGCCCGAAAACTCAAGCGAGAAGGTAGTCGCCGCTGCATTCGGCAATCCCTCGAAATGTAGTGACTCACATTTCATCTTCTGGCCGTCATCCGGATACCACTTTGCGCTCGCCGACGTGTTGAAGTACTCATTTCCGAGATCATCTCTCAATTTGACATCAGAAAGCCCGCCCACTAAAACAGTTTGCGAAGCAACATCATTCATTGGCTCGTAAACCAGGACAAATCCTGGATCGGTGTCTGAGGCGGTGCACTTCAGATCAGTGAACCGATACTTCGCTTGCTCAATTGAAAATCGTTCATTTAAAGATACTACTTGGGATTTGCCGTCCGAGAGAGCATTGAAATTATGGACTGCATCGCCCAGAGTTAACTCAACCGAACCGGACTTGGATGTGTAGACTAAGTATGATCCCAAATCTATAGCTGTGACCTTTGTTTCGCCAGAAATGAGAGGGAAGGCGGCTTTGGCTTTCCTTTCGTATGCTATCTCGTTGACATCGATCTCAGTTGGAATCCCAATGGCATCAGCAATATACTTTGTTCCATCATCCAGATGTATAGTTGGTAGGCCGAGGGGTTCCACGAAAAGACCAGATGTTGACTTATAGCGATAAGTGATTAGTGTTTCAGTATCGCTAGCATCTATGCTCTCCAGCGTTACAACTACGCCATCTATTTCCATAGCCTGCCCTATTTCTATCTCTGATCCTGCTTCCGCACTTAACTCACTAACCAGACCAACTCCGAGAGCAAGTGTGATTACCATAATAGCCAGAGTTTTTACCAAGCCCATTGTCTTCAAATTCTTTCCGAATCTCATTAGCTCACTTCTCCTTTTTCAATTCATTTCAAAATTTACACAAGAAACTGTACACTAATAGAAATAGTAATCGGCAAATGTCCCGTTCGGGAAAAAAGCTGTTTGCCATCCCGCGACCACACTTGCAGGCCCCCAAGGTCCAGCGAGAGTGTATACGGACACAGCCGCGCCATCTTTGTGGTGTGTTCTACCTTCGTGGTTCCACCACACAGTAGCCATCTCCCCGGAGTAGATGGGTGGATAAACCCAGCCCTCTAGAGCGGTGTACCGTGTCGAG
>JABHWQ010000344.1 GCA_018657655.1 Chloroflexota bacterium
CACACGCTTGCCCGCGCCCAGCAGCTTGCCCATGATTGACTCGTTGGCCTCGGAACCATCGCCCATGCGAGCTTCCCATGTGATTCCGTCTTCCATGTAGTTCATGCTGCCTGCCTCGGCTATCACCACTTCGCCGGGATCCAATTCCACTTCCACCACCTGCATGTCGTCGCCGAGAATCTCGTAATCCACTTCGTGGCTGTTCATCAGGCCCGCTCCTGTTGGATTTTATATTGAAATAGTTGTCACCGAATACGGCAAAGGGTCTGAAGAAATATAGGGGTGCCTGTCCTGCGGATACAATAGAAAAGCCCCGCCGGAGTGAGCGTCCGGCAGGGCTGTCTGATTGGCTCTTGCCTACTGTTGTCCCGGAATGGAATTCCTCAGTTGGCTAACCCGGCCCCTTCACTGGCCACCACAAAGCGAAGGTCCAGCGCGGGGGTGTTCTCGAGAGCGATATTTCCCTCGATCAGCTTGTTGTAATAGACTTCTGGATTTTTCAGGAATTTCGTTTGAGCGGGCTTGCAATGAAGGTATACCCGCTTACCGTTGTAGTCGGCCCAGATCGAGCGGTTAATTGCCTCATTGCTGACCGGACAGATTTCCTGGGCCTTCTTTTTGGCATTGCTAACAATATTCAGCTTTTCCAGGTACTGCTCTGGCCCTGCAAGGAAATCCTTCCTGGCAAGTTCGCAACTGAAATAGACGCGTTTTCCGTCGACGTCTGCAAAATAACTGTCTGTGGCCAACTGGCCAGTTACCGGGCAGACCCTCGCGAGAAGTGTCACTGCGCCAAATGCAAGCACGACTGACAGTAACATCATAACTTTTGCGAGCCTCATAACGGACCTCCTTTGGCCAAACTGAATAATCAAATTCTTAGGTGCTCTCTTTATAAGCAGCAGTCAGCTTTACAATAAGGTTTCGCTTATGCGCCAAATGCAACTGACAATAACTCTCAATCACATTATAATGACAGCCTCAAGTAATATCAAGTTTTATTGATATATTTTTGGCATTGGGTGGAAAGTGTGCCCGACTTGCCTGTGGTGGTGGTGGTATCGAAGTTGCCCGATCCGGATTGCCTGATTAGTTTATTTGATGTAATCAGAACTGGTATCTCTATCCGGAGTCAACCGATGAAAAAGAGCTGGCTGTTGCTGGCCGTTGCTATGGCCGTGGCTGGAGCACTGGTTTACAACTGGAGGGCATGTCTGCTACTTCCCTGGTTAGAGCGCAAGCTGGAGCGTCAGTTCGAAGTGGATCAGATTGACTCCGATTCACTTGCGATCCTGCTCGCAGCAGGCCAGGATGACCTTCTGCTGCTCGACACACGCTCAGCCGCGGAGTGCCGGGTCAGCAGGATAGAAGGTGCACTGAGGGTGGACTGGCAAGTGGACAAGGTCGAGTTTGTCAGCCGCTATGGCGCCGTGGCGTGTGGACGTAAAGTGGTGCTTTACTGCTCGGTAGGCTATCGCAGCTCGGCGATGTTGCAGCGGTTGGACCGAAGCCTGAAGGACATTGGTGTGACCGGGGCGGCCAACCTTAGCGGGGGGATATTCAACTGGTACAACTTGGGCCAGACAGTGGTTGATTCCGACGGCACTCCCACGGACAGTATTCATACATATGATAAGAGCTGGAGCCACTATGTTAAACTTCGCTGACCGATTTGCAAAAGCTATGAGTGTCAATTGATTGAAAGGCCTGGGCCATGAATATCCGTAACCTGCGTGTCGAGGACTTCTTCCTGCTCAACGAGCTTGACTGGTCCCCGTTGCCCAAAGAGCGCGACTCGATTTACCTGCTGATGGCTCTGGAGCAGCAACCCTGCTCGTTTGTGGCCCAGGACGATGAAGGCACATTTCTGGGCGTTCTGTTGGCCAGCCGTGGCGCAAATGGCGATTCGATCTATCTGAATCATTTGCTGGTGCACCAGAATGCCCGCGGGTTGGGCCTTGGAAGTAGGTTGATGGCGGCGTTGGACGACTATGCCGTCCAGGCGGGTGTTGCACAAATCTGGCTGCTGTGCGAGAGCGAAACAATCGATTATTACCAGTCAAAGGGGTATGCTGAAAGCTATAAATATCTTACGCAGGAACTGGAGCAATACCTGCTTACCAAAAAGCGGGTTCATAGGATGGTCAAAATATTTAAATAGCTATTTCCCCGGTTTTCTGCCGTCTTGACAAAGCTGCCTGCCAGTGGGCGTAATAGTTACAGCTTAACCCCAAAAAATCTACTAACAACATATCCCCCTTCTTGATAAAGGTTGCGCTATGTATAAATATGCAAATATATTAAAAGCTTACGCCGAAATATGATTGTTGAAATCCACTAGCCTGTTACCACACAATAATTTCCTGAACAATCTCCCACGAGGAGGCTGTAATGAGCGAATCCGGATCTGATAACAGCACCACCAGGCGTGATTTCTTTAGAAAGAGTTCCCTGGCCGCCGCCGGGGCGCTGGCGGGTTTTTCGATTATCCGCAACAGTTACGGGCAGAATGCCGATGAGATCAAGGTTGGAGTGATCGGTTGTGGAGGACGTGGTACGGGGGCAGTGGACAATTGCCTGAACGCCGCACCGAATATGAAACTTGTGGCGATGGCCGACTTGTACCAGGATCACCTGGATAAAAGCTATAAGAACCTTACCGATCCCAATCGCGATGGCGGAGCGCTCAGTGGTATCGCCGTGGAAAAAGACCATATGTTTGTCGGTTTCGATGCCTACAAGAAACTGCTGGCAACCGATGTCGATCTGGTGATCCTGGCCACGCCTCCTGGCTTCCGCCCGGTGCAGTTCGAGGCCGCGATCAACGCAGGCAAACATGTTTTCACCGAGAAACCAGTGGCGGTAGATCCCGTG
>JABHWQ010000543.1 GCA_018657655.1 Chloroflexota bacterium
AGGGGAAATCACATTCGAAAAAGCCGGCCCGGATCTCGCTTCACTCCCTAAACTCAAAACCGGCGATAGTGTTCTTCATGCCCGATTTGGTGAGGGAGTTGTTACTGAGTGTTTTACTACCAAAGATGACCATGAAGTAACGGTATCTTTCAGGGGAGGAGTGGGAGTGAAGAAATTGTTATTAAGTCTGGCGCGCCTGGAGAAAATGATATGAGAACAGTCCGATTTGATGGTAGAGCTGTCGATGAATTGCGTTCGGTGCGAATCACACCGGGATTCCAAAAACATGCGGAGGGATCCGCCCTAATCGAATTGGGAGAGACTAAGGTTATTTGCGCCGTCAGCGTAGAATCCCGAATCCCGGCATTTCTGAGAGGAAGCGGTTCCGGATGGATAACTGCAGAATACGGTATGTTGCCCAGGGCAACCCATACCCGAACTAAACGAGAAGCCGCCGCAGGGAAAGTCGGGGGAAGAACGATGGAAATCCAACGTCTTATTGGTCGGTCTCTACGGGGAATTGCCGATCTTGAAACGCTTGGAGAGCGGACTTTTTCGGTGGACTGCGATGTGATCCAGGCGGATGGCGGAACCCGCACAGCTTCCATCACGGGGGCATACGTAGCTCTGGCCCAAGCGTTCCGAACGCTACAGGAAAGAGGTGAGTTGACACAGTCGCCATTGACGGGCGCTGTCACAGCCACCAGCGTCGGTATTGTTGATGGGGCACAACTACTTGATCTGTGTTATGAGGAAGATTCTCACGCCGAGGTCGATTTCAATATCGTGATGACCGATACCGGGGAACTTGTAGAAGTTCAGGGAACCGCGGAAGGTAAACCTTTTTCCAAAAACAGCATGAACGAATTGATTACCCTGGCTGAAAAAGGGATAGGGGAGTTGTTTGAGCTCCAAAAAACCGTAATCGCGGAGCTAGGATAGAGGTTGCATGGCAAATGTTCGACCGTTTCGTGGTCTGCGGTACAACCCGGACCTGACTAATGATTTCTCCTCAGTAATCACTCCTCCGTACGATGTGATCAACTCCGATCAGCAAGAATCATACTATAAAAGGAATCCACATAATATCATCAGGTTGGAATTCGGGAAAGAACTCCATCAAGACAACGTCCAGACCAACAAATACAGCCGCGCTGCTCAGACCCTGAATGAATGGTTACAAAAAGGTATCCTGATTCAAGAGGAACGCCCCGCATTTTACCTAACGGAACATCTTTATCCCCACCAGAATGGCCACCAGAGCTATTGGGGACTCGTGGCTTCAGTACGGATTGAAGACTTCGAAACAGGAAAAATACGCCCGACCGAGATAATCATGAAAGGGCCGGCAACGGATCGCCTCAATCTTCTCAGGGCCTGCCAGGCAAATCTGAGTCCGATTATGTGCGTTTATAGCCAATCGGAGGGAACCCTTCTTTCGCTTTTCCCTGATGTAGACATGAAGAACCCTTCCATTTCCGGAACTGATGATTTCGACGTGACTTTCAATGTTTGGGTAATCAACAATGAGGAAACCGTCAACAGGATTTCAGGGTTCTTTGCCGACCGACCGCTTTACATCGCCGATGGTCACCACCGGTACACAACAGCCCTGGCCTATCGTGATGAGAGGATTACCGAAAGTTCTTCACCGAGCAATGAATCAGCCTACAATTTCATTATGATGACCCTGATAAGCTCTGAAGATACAGGGCTTGCACTGCTGCCAACTCATCGTCTGGTAAAAAATGTTGACCCGGAGTTGATTGCACAATTGAAAGAAAGGCTCAAAGAGCACTTCCACATCCAAAAATTCTCACCACCTTCCTTCAATCCTTCAGATAACCTATCAAGCTGGAGGAAAACTCTGAACGAAGCCGGTGAGAAGGGAATAGCCATTGGCTTATATGGTCTTGAAGGAGCCAGCTATTTGCTCCTTACCCCCCACGATCCCACTTCACTGCTAGACTTGCTCCCCGTTGAAAAACCAACGGCATGGAAAGAACTGGATGTGAGCCTTTTGCACGGCATCATATTGCAGGGAATGCTCAGGATCGATAATCCTGAGCAGGAGAAGGAATGCCTGGAATACTTCTCGGATGAAACGGAAATCCTACAGAGAATCGATGCCGGGACTGCTCAATTGGGACTGCTGCTTAATCCGGTGCCCGTTTCGAGCGTTATCGCAGTGGCTGAAGCCGACGTCCGGATGCCCCCAAAATCGACCTATTTCTATCCTAAAACCGCAGCCGGACTGGTAATCAACCCTCTTTTTTGATTGTCATTCCGTGCTTGCAGACTGTGTCACAATACAAACAAAACCATATACTTTGTGATGTCATTGCGAACGTTAGTGAAGCAATCTCCTTATCAAACAGTGAGATTGCCGCGTCGCCTCCGTCTCCTCGCAATGACACTAGTTTTATGTCATTCCGTACTTGATACGGAATCCACCTGCCTCCTACCTTCTGGATTCTGACTTTCGTCAGAATGACACCACTCAGCATCTACCCGAAGGTCACATTCCCTTTTTCATCCGCACTGAGGATTGCCGCAAAATTGTATCCTCGCTTGCGTATCTCTTCGCTACCACCCTGGTTTCGATCCAGCAGAACGATCACCTTCCCAACCCGGCAACCAGCTGACTCCACAACCTCAACGGCACGGAAGATTGACTTCCCTGTGGTAATCACGTCATCAACAATAGCTACTGTTCCAGCTTCCGGAAGATGCCCTTCAACATGCCTCTGCGCGCCATGTTTCTTCGCTTCTTTCCTTACAATAAAGGCAGGGATCGGTTGACCTTCCTGGTGACTGACCAGAGCAGCCGCCGCCACCATCGCATCGGCTCCCAGTGTCGGTCCCCCAATAGCATCGCACCCGGCATCCTTCACCAACTCAAAGACCTTCTTGCCCACAAGTTGCGCTCCCTCGGGCCAGAGGGTGGTCAACCTTCCGTCAAAATAGTACAGGCTTTCCATCCCTGACGAGAGGGTAAAATAACCATACCTAAAGGATTTCTCAATAACCAGTTCGCGCAATCTCTCCATATCATCGTTATATTCCAACATGCGTCTCCCATATCTTCAGTCCAAATACAGTCCGTGCTCAACAACATAGTCCTCTACTTCAGGTGGTACCATATCCCGAATGGATAGACCTGCCTTCACTCGCTCTCTGATCGCTGTAGAGCTGATATCTATAGGTGGTATATCCACAGGCCTCAGACAATCCGAAACACCGTGAATGAGCGGTTTCAGTGCTTCTATATCGATATCAGGGGCACCAGGCCGCCCAATCCCGACGATCTGACAAAGCGCAACCACCCGTTCCGGGTCTTTCCAGCGCGGAAGATCGGTAATCGCATCGCTACCGGCAATAAAGTATATGTCATCCAGTGAACCAGATTCTGTTTTGAAGGCTTCAACCGTATCGATAGTGTAAGTAGGCCCGGGCCGGGCCAGTTCCGCTGTAGATACTTCAAAGTGTGGATTTGATGCTGTGGCCAGTCTCACCATCGCCAGTCTATGCTGGCTGTCAGTGATATCCCTATCCGCCTTGAGCCAGGGATGGCGGGCGGGAATAAACACAACTTTATCGAGTTCAAGTTTCTTCCTGGCTTCTTCCGCTATAGTCAAATGACCGTTATGTATAGGATCGAAGGTACCCCCCAGCAAACCGATCTTCATAGCTTCTATTTAACCGGCTTGGGCCGGAACACCTTGAATTCTTCCGTCTTGGCGGGAGGAGGAGCCGTAACTGCCTCAGCTAATGCCTCAGCTGCCCTGGTCATAAGCTCAGGTAGACCCTCTCCACCTATAGCCGATATATAAAGAAGAGGGCTCTCAATTTCGTTAAGGGCTTCTTTTATCTCCGGTAACCGCTCCCGAACCGAAGGGATATCTATTTTATTCACGGCCACTATCTGGGGTTTCTCCTTTAAGGAAGGATTAAAAAGGAATAGCTCCTGATTTATCTCCTCCAGATCCAATGCCGGGGTTTGACTTGTACCATCTATAATATGAATTAGTATACGAGTTCGTTCAATATGTCGCAAGAAGTCGTGTCCCAGGCCGTGACCGGCATGAGCTCCCTCGATGATTCCGGGTATATCTGCTATCACAAAGGCTTTATAGTCCAACTCTACCACACCGAGCTTTGGTTCCAGCGTGGTGAACGGATAGTCGGCAACTTTGGATCGTGCTGCGGAGACTGAGTTTATCAGGGTCGATTTACCCACATTCGGGCGACCCACCAGCCCTACATCGGCAAGCAGTTTAAGATCTAAAATGAGATGCCGCTTCTCACCCGGTTCGCCCTCCTGCGCCGTTCTCGGCGTCTGTTTGACCGATGTGGCAAAGTGCTTGTTGCCTTTACCTCCGCGTCCCCCTTTTGCCACTACCAACCGTTGGCCATCTGAAGTCAGGTCCCCAAGCTCGATTTCCACATCGTCCTCAATGCTCCGAACGATAGTCCCCACTGGAACTTGCAACTCCAAGGTGGGAGCTTTCTTACCGTGCTGGTCTTTACTCCTTCCGTTTTCACCTTTCTCAGCCCGGTAATGCTTTTGCTGCCTCATATCGCTCAAGGTGGTTTTACTGCGATCTGCAACCAGCACCACAGCCGCTCCGTCTCCTCCATCTCCTCCATCGGGACCTCCGAAAGCTATGAACTTTTCCCGACGGAAACTTACCATCCCCTTACCACCTTTTCCTGCATGAACATCTATTTCTATTCTGTCAATCATCTGCTAACCAGTCCGAGCCATTTATTTATTTATAATTGAAACGTTTATACAATACCATACTAAATAAAAAAATATAAACAATACTAATAAGGCCCTGCAGGACTGGGAAGACTGGGATAAGTGCCTTATATGAATTTAGAATTGCGACCGAGTCCCTGTTGCTATAAGTGGAGAAAAAAGGAAAAACCTTTAAAAAGCAAAGATAGGAAAAACTTGTAAGGGAAAACTTGTATTTGGGATTGGTGTAAACCACCAAGAAGGCAAAGTTATCCACAGTCCATCGGGGTTATCCACATAAATCAGGGACTTATCCACGGATTTGGGGTTTGGCCACTCAATTACCTTGCGGCATTGACGTGGAGTGCTTCTTTGATTTCCAGAATTTCCCGACGAAGAGCCGAGCTTGCCTCGATCTCAGTTGAGATCTTTTGGTGGCCGTGGAGCACAGTGCTGTGGTCTCGGCCTCCCAAGGCTCTGCCGATATCGGTCCACGAAGCATCCATTTCTTCGCGCATGAGATACATAGCTACGTGTCTGGCGAGAGCGACGGATTTGTCTCTTTTCTTGCCGAGCAGGGTTTCCGGCTGGAGCCCAAAATAGTCTGCACTAGTATGAATTACCAGCTCAGTAGTCAGGGTAGTTCTGGCTTCATCGGCTGCTATCTCTGCTAGTGCACTGATGGCGAGTTCCGGGGTCATTGCTGCGTTGGTAAGCTTGGCGTAAGCAATAACTCGATTGAGCGCACCCTCGAGCTCCCGGATGTTGTTTTGTACCTTTCGCGAGATCAGGTGCAGGACATCTACAGACATGGTTATCCTAAGTTCCGCGGCTTTGCCCTGAAGGATAGCGATCCTGGTTTCAAAGTCAGGGGGTTGGATATCGACAATAAGCCCCCATTCGAAACGGGAACGTAAACGATCCTCAAGGAGCGAAAGCGCTTTCGGGGGTCGATCGCTACTCAGGATGATCTGTCGATTTGCAGTATGCAGATCATTAAAGGTATGGAAAAGACCTTCCTGGGTCTGTTCCTTACCGGCAATGAACTGAATATCGTCGATCAGAAGCACATCAGCAGACCGGTATTTGTTGCGAAATCCCTCGGTGCTCTTTTCTCTGATACCGGTGATGAAGTCGTTGGTGAATTGTTCCGCGGTTACATAAATTACTTGATGGGCATTTTGCAGAACTTTTTGACCGATGGCATGCAAAAGGTGAGTTTTCCCTAAGCCCGATCCCCCATACACGAAGAGAGGGTTGTAAACAGTTCCCGGGTTTTCGGCCACGCCCAAAGCTGCGGCATGGGCCAATCGATTGCAACTGCCGACTGTGAACGAAGGGAAAGTATATTTAGGACTAAACTGAGAATGATTTTTTCGACCGCTATTGCTGGGCCGAATCGGGAGGCTTTCACCTTGCCGTTCTTGAAAAATCTCGAATTGAACTTCAACCGGTTGGCCGATGATGTTGGCCAGGGTTTTCTTAATCAAATGACGAAGCCTCTTCTCCAACCATTCAATGGCGAAGGTATTTGGGGCTCCTACTATAAAACAACCACCATCACAGGAAACTCCGATTGTGTCTTTAAGCCAGGTCTGATAATTAGCCTTTGTTACTTGTAATTCCAGTCCCCCAAGAGCCGCATCCCAGATTTCATTGGCCGGTTTATTCATATCTCGTACAGGGCTCCTTCCATCGAAAAATAAGTAGGGGACAAAGGGTGGAGAATTAAGGACAAGGAGAGAATAGCACGGCAACGAACCGAGGTCAAGAGGGTTTTTAAAAGGCTGTCTTCCTCCAATTTTAAGTTCGTGTTTATCTGATATTAACTATGATTGCTCGTCAAGTGGTTACATAAAAAGGATGTGCCGGGTGAGGCCCTTTATATGATGTTTACTTTCGCTGCAGTTTATTATTTTAGTACGACCCAAAATTGACAAGTGCCACTCGATGGGTCTATGATTTTAAGGGGGATGATATGGCTGATACAATTGAATCTTTTGTTGCCAAACTAAAGTTGGAGGGCGTAGAGAAGGGTAAGCGTGAGGCTGATCAGGTGAGAAGCGATGCTGAGCAGCAGGCCGAAAAGACAATCGCTGATGCCAAAAACCAGGCCGAAAAAATAATCGCCGATGCTAATGGCCAGGCGGATAGCATTCTGGCTCGAAGCCGGACAGAACTGGAACTGGCAGCACGTGACGCAATGCTTCAACTTCGTGAATCCCTCGAAAAGGCTCTAAAAGCAGTTCTAACCAATGAAGTGGGTACTCAACTGGATGACAGCCAATTCCTCAAAGAGCTTATTCAATCGATTGTCCAGCGTTACATAGATGCTGATATTGATAGTTATGCCCCAGTAAAGATAAATGTTGAGCCGGAAATGCACAAGCAATTATGCGATTGGGCCATCGAGAAATTGCGTCTGGATACAAAAGACGATGCCGGTGGACTTGATTTTAAAGACAATTTGCGCCAGGCTGGTTTCGAGTTCAGCCTTCATGGCGCCACCATTGAGGTCACACAAGAATCGGTTGTTGAAACACTGATGAATCTGGTGAGCCCCAGCCTTAGAGATATTTTGCGCCAGGCAGGACGGGGGGATTAAGGCCTGCCAATGGCTCGGAACAATTACTACCTGCTGACTTCACTCTCAGGATTGGGTGATTTGGGTTCTGTACCGCCTATGCCTCTGGCCGGATTATTGGAAAAGGTTATTGATTCCGGTGGAAACCATGTTTTGTTGGAGGCATTGTTTTTGGGTGGTGATCTACTCCAACGTCAGGCCTTGCTGTCTAGTGAAATTGAGGAAGCGGAACCGACGGTTTTGACACTTGCGCAGGTTCGGGACCAAGAACCTCTGCCGGAATACCTTGTTTCGGATGAGGCAGGCATCGGCACACAATCTGCGCTTGATGTGTTATGGGGATCCTATTATAGCTATGTTGCTTCTGTGGCTGTTGAGTACAAAAGCGAATTTTTATTCATGTGGGTTGAGTACGAAATCGGCATGCGGAATGCATTGGTGATGGCCAGGGCCAAGTCATTAAATCTTGATCCGCAGGAATACCTGGTGGCCCCGTGGATCGGAGGTGCCGGAAAAAATTTCTCTGGGGTTATCAATGAATGGGTATCAGCCTCTGATCCGTTTGTCGGCCTGCGAGTACTGGATGAAGCACGCTGGAAATGGCTTGGAGATAATGACGGCTGGTTCACTTTTTCAGATGATGAGCTGGTTGCCTATGGAGCGAAGTTGATGTTGTTACATCGCTGGCATCGTTTGGGTCGGGAAGTTCCGGTTCAGGTAGAAAAGGCTGTGGTAGCAGAGTGAATTTGTTTGAGGGGATAATGCGGTGAATGGGAGAATAATTGCTTTATACGGGAATCTGGTAATCGCACAAACGAACGGGCGGGTGGTGCAGAATTCAGTGGGTTACTGTGTTCGCGCTGATGGCACAAAACTGCTGAGTGAAGTGATCCGTGTTCGAGGGAAACTGGCTGACTTACAGGTCTTCGAAGAAACACGTGGTCTCAAACACGGGGATGTTGTTGAGTTCAACGAGGATATGCTTTCGGTCACCCTTGGCCCAGGACTGCTGGGGCAGATTTATGATGGCCTTCAAAATCCGTTGCCGGCCATGGCTAAGGAAGCAGGTTTTTTCCTCAAGCCCGGACTTTATATAGGAGCACTGCCAACCGATATCGAGTGGGAATTCACCTCGGTTGTTAAGGCTGGAGATACGGTGTTAGCCGGTGATACTTTAGGGACTGTTCCGGAAGGCATTTTCACTCACAAGATTATGTCGCCGTTTTCCATACAGGGGCAATGGACTGTTGAGAGCATAGCCCTGTCCGGTTCGTACACCGTTGAAAAGGAAATCGCTGTCATCAAAGATTCATCGGGTGAGACCCGTTCTGTGACTATGCAGCAGCCATGGCCGGTGAAAGTGGCCCTGAATATCTCGAAACAGCGACTGATGCCGATTGAGCCACTGGTGACACAGGTACGCATCATCGATTCCATGTTCCCCGTAGTACGTGGCGGAACGTACTGCATACCGGGTCCATTCGGAGCCGGCAAGACAGTATTACAACAGATCACGTCGCGCTATGCTGAAGTCGATATTGTAATTATAGCTGCTTGTGGTGAACGTGCAGGTGAAGTGGTTGAAACGCTACGTGAATTCCCCGAACTCACGGACCCGCGGACTGGCAAATCATTGATGGAACGCACAATCATTATATGTAATACGTCTGCTATGCCAGTAGCCGCTCGTGAGGCTTCGGTTTATACGGCTGCAACTCTTGGCGAATACTACCGTCAAATGGGCTTGAATGTGATGCTGCTGGCCGATTCGACTTCCCGCTGGGCACAGGCGATGCGCGAGGTATCCGGCCGACTTGAAGAGATACCTGGCGAAGAGGCTTTCCCGGCTTATCTGGAGAGCCGCATCGCCAGTTTCTATGAAAGGGCCGCTATTGTTGAACTAAACGATGGCACCACCGGTTCATTGACAATTGGAGGCACAGTCAGCCCTGCCGGCGGCAACTTTGAAGAGCCGGTCACGCAGGGCACATTGAAGGTCGTGGGAGCCTTCCATGGACTTTCACGTTCACGCAGTGATGCCCGGCGTTATCCTGCCATTGATCCGCTTGATTCCTGGAGCAAGTATCCGGGGATTATTCCTCCTGAAAAAGTTTCTAAGGTACAGAGTTTGTTACGCCGCGGCAGTGAGATAAAACAGATGATGACTGTCGTTGGAGAAGAAGGTACGTCGGTTGAAGATTTCACCACTTCGCTTAAAACCGAATTTTTCGATAATGTGTTCCTGCAACAGAATGCCTTTGATGAGGTTGATGCCGCGACCAATGCCGATAGGCAGCAGCTGGTATTTGACAAGGTTCTGGAGATCGTTGATCTGGACTTTAGATTCAGTGACAAGGATGAAGCCCGCAGGGTGATTGTGAGGGCTACCGACAGATACAGAAACTGGAACTATGCCGCTCCGGATAGTGAGGAATTTAACAAGATGCTTGGTGAGATCGATGATTTCATCGCCAGGAAAGGGCGAAGGAAACAATGAGAAAGTATTACGATGAGATCACACGCATTGCTGGTAACGTTGTTACCGTAACTGCCAATGGCGTTGGCTATGATGAACTGGCCGTTATCACCACTTCAACCAAGACCTCGCTGGCTCAAGTTATCCGAATCGATGCCGATCATGTCAGTCTGCAGGTTTTTGCGGGAACACAGGGTATCTCAACTAGCGACCGGATTCAGTTCCTGGGTCATCCCATGCAGGTTCCTTTCAGCCACGAATTATTGGGCCGTATCTTTAATGGTTCCGGGCGTCCGCGTGACGGTCGTCCCGAAGTGCAGGCTGACCCCATCGAGCTTGGTTCACCGCCGGTTAATCCGGTGAAGCGTCGCATGCCGGAAAAGATGGTCCATACCGGCATTCCCATGATCGATGTATTTAATTCGCTGGTGGAATCCCAGAAGCTGCCCATCTTCTCGGTTGCCGGCGAACCGTACAACGAATTACTTGCCCGTGTGGGTTTACAGGCTCAAGCCGATGTTATCATCCTGGGCGGTATGGGACTGCGCCATGATGACTATCTCAAATTCCGCAGCACCTTCGAAGAGGGCGGTGTACTTGGCCGCACCATCATGTTCATTCATACCGCGGCTGATCCGGTAGTAGAAGGCCTGCTGGTTCCCGATATGTGTCTGGCCGTTGGGGAAAAGTTTGCGCTGGAGGGCAAAAGCGTCCTGGTGTTGCTCACCGATATGACGGCATTCTCTGATGCGCTCAAGGAAATCGCCATTATCATGGAGCAGATTCCTTCTAATCGCGGTTACCCCGGAGATTTGTATACTCAGTTGGCCCGCCGGTACGAAAAGGCCGTCGATTTTGACGGAGCCGGTTCGATGACCCTGCTGGCCTGCACTACCATGCCCGGTGATGACGTGACCCACCCGGTACCGGATAATACCGGATATATTACCGAAGGGCAGTTTTATCTGCGCAATGGACGTATCGAACCGTTTGGCTCACTTTCCCGTCTCAAACAGCAGGTAAATGGTGATACCCGGGATGACCATCGGGCGATCATGGATGGATGCCTGCAGCTTTATGCACAGTGTAAAGAGAGCCGGGAAAAACGGGATATGGGTTTTGAGATGAGCCGTTGGGATAACGAACTGCTCAGGTATGGAGCCCTGTTCGAAGAGAAGATTATGGATCTTTCGGTTAATATCCCCTTATTTGAAGCGCTGGATCAGTGCTGGGAGATCCTGGCCGAATGTTTTGAACCCGAAGAGACCGGTCTTCGTCGTTCCATTATCAAGGCTCACTGGCCGAAGGAGCTGGTTGAAGGTTAATTGGTTAACTGGTTGTATCGTTATGTCATTAGGTACTGGATACGGAATCCAGAGGTATGGGGAACTGACAACTGATAACTTAAAATGGCAGAAAAAATAAAACTGACCAGACCGGAACTCAAGCGTCAGCGTGACGCTTTGACGCGTTTTGAACGCTATCTGCCGATGCTCAAGCTTAAGCAACAGCAGTTGCAGATGACCATGCGCCAGATTGAGAGAGAACGCCAGAAGGCGGTTAAAGCGGAAGCGGAAGCACGGCGGAAGTTCGGGAGTTATAAAGCTGTGATGAATGATATGGCTGGTATCAATGTTGCTGATCTGGCCGATTTTAAGGAAATCAAGACGTCCTCATCGAATGTTGCCGGGGTAGCCATACCGGTCTTTGAAAGTGTGGTTTTCCCAGACGCTCATTACAGTCTGTTTGGTACGCCTGCCTGGGTAGATAGGGCGCTGGCTGATCTGCGTGAGGCTAACAAGCGAAGAGCTCGATTGGATATCTTGCAGCGGCAGACTGATCTGCTGCAGAAAGAACTGACGAAGATCGTTCAAAGGGTGAACCTTTTTGAAAAGGTCAAAATACCGGAATCCAGGGAGAACATCCGCCGAATTCGGATTCAACTCGGTGATGAGATGACCTCTGCTGTTGGCAGGGCAAAGATTGCCAAAAACAAATTGGATGAGGCAGAAGGCCAGGCAGGCTAGACTTATAGAGGGATGCAGGATATCTCCTGCCGGGGGATTCCGGGGGTTGATCGAACAAATAGATTCCCGCCTTCGCGAGAATGACAGAATAAAGCCATGATTGTCAAAATGAAAAAGGTCCAGGCAGTGGTTCGCGAAACTGATCGCGAGCAATTGCTTGAAGCATTACAGCGCCTCGGTGTATTGCATATTACCCCGATAAAACCGGCTCAGGCGATAGCCAGCGCTGAAATAGCCGTGTCTCTGGATAATGTTCGACGGGTGGTCCAGATACTTTCTGCTATCGAGGCCACTGGGTCAGTTGAGGATATTTCTGCTCAGGAAGCAGCCGAAGAAACACTGGCAATCCAGCGAACTCAGGCAGAATACGATAGTAAACTTTCCTCTCTTCATCGTCAACTCGAGCAGCAGGTAATGTGGGGCGATATAACCATTGAAGACCTTGAGGTCCTTAAATCGGTTGACGTGTTACCCGGATTTTATATCGTTCCCAACGAAAGTGTGAATAAAGTGAAAGGCGAATTCGTCAGTGTTTTAGGCGAAGTTGATGGCGGAAAAGCACTTGTTGCGGTGATTGATCGGATCGGAAATGCCCAGATTCCCGAAGACGCCGAATCAATTCAGATCCCAACCAAAGACAATCCCGCTATACGATTAGAAGCTGCAGAAATCAATGCAAAAAAAAAGCAGTCGACCGAGCGGCTGGCTAAACTTGCCAGTATGCTTGCTCAATTGCAGGCGCTTCAGGTTGAAATGGAAGAGAAATCCCGGTTCAGTGTCGCCGCTAATGGAGCATTAACTCAAGAAGAACTTTTTGCCATTCAGGGCTGGGTACCTGAGGGTAAATGCGAGACACTCCAAACCGATCTTGAGTCTGTTGGGGTTACCGCTGGCTTTCGTGTTACAGATCCCGAAGATGAAGACATGCCCCCTTCGCTAATCAAATATCCTGGTTGGACAACTCCGATAAAAGGATTGTTTGATATGCTCAATACATTTCCGGGGTATCAGGAAATTGATTTGTCAGCCTTCTTCATGATTGCCATGCCCATTTTTGCGGCCATGCTCATTGGCGATGGTGGGTATGGGCTTTTATTCCTTTTGCTCGGAGTGCTGTTTTATCGGAAACTGGTGAACAAGATGGGGCGCGAGGGGACCCATTTATTAATTATCTTTGGTGCAGCGACGCTAATTTGGGGGATTCTGTCAGCTAACTTTTTCGGTGTCGGACCAGAAACGATGGCCAGAGCCGGCGGATTCTTTGTGGATGGTGACGAATCGGCAACCTATGCTGCCCTGAGCGCTGGAGATGGGATGTGGGCGACTATAGGTCAGGTTATGATGGAAGCTCCGTTGTGGCGAGAAGATAGTGAATCAGGCCGAGAACTGTTAATTCAGATAAGCTTCCTATTGGGCACTGCTCATTTAATCTCGGCACATCTTCGCCGTGCCCTTGCGATATTCCCTGATCAACGTACTCTGGCAGAGATAGGCTGGTCTGTGGTGCTGGTAAGTATGCTAGGGGTGATTTGGGGGATGTTTTTTGAGAGCGCTCCCGTATCGAGTTCTGTGCTGATTGGGGGGCTTGCCGGAGGGCTTGGGCTCGTTGTATTGTTCGGTTCGCCTGACCGAAATCCGTTAAAGAGAATATTGATAGGATTTGCTTCAAGCCTTTTACCGTTAATTGGCACTTTCGGGGACACAATGAGCTATATCAGGCTCATGGCAGTTGGTATGGCGAGTTTCTATATCGCATTTGCTTTCAATGACCTCGGAGCAACAGTCGCGGGTTCGGCGAACTGGCAATGGGCACTCGCGGCTCCGATCATCGTAGTTGGACACCTTTTAAATATTGTGTTGTGTTTGATTGCCATCTTTGCACATGGTGTGCGTTTAAATATGCTGGAATTTTCGGGCGGTGCTGGTGTTCAATGGGCGGGCTATGCATACGCTCCGTTTGCTAAAATCAAGACATAAGGAGAATTGAGTTATGGATGCATCATCGACTTCAGTGATGTTGGGACAAGCTGGTATGGGTTTGGCATTAGGTCTTGCTGCTATTGGTAGTGCATTGGGGATCGGGGCGGCTGGTAGAGCTGCCGCTGGTGCGTGGGCAAAGGAAGCCAAAGCAGGGAAACCATTGAACTTCCAATATATAATTCTAACCGGTATGCCACTTTCGCAGACGATCTATGCTTTTGTTCTTATGATAGTTGTGCTGAAGACTGCTCTCGTTGGTGACAATTCGGAAACGGGCATAACCGATACAGTTATGCATAATGGTAGTACTTTGTTTGGCATTGGAATAGGTGCCGGGCTGGCCGAATTGTTCAGCGCCTGGTACCAAGGTAAAATAGGGGCTGCTGGGATACGGGCTCTTTCTGAAGGTGAAGGTAAAGGACTAGTGAATATGATCATCGCTATGGGTATATGCGAAACTGTCGGTTTGTTTGGGTTCGTATTCATGCTGATGGTGGCACCATAATTGACTGTCTAATTCAGGATGGTGATCAATGTACGTTAAAGAATTTATGACTGCCAAGCTGGTAACTGTTACCACTGATACGCCGCTCGCACGCGCATCGCGCTTGCTTTATGCGCACAGGATACGCCGTTTGCCGGTGGTCGATGATGATTACACACTGGTGGGAATTTTGGGTGAAAGGGCAGTCGCGTCTGCACTACCGTCTGCAACAATTGGCTCAAGCTCAAAAGATATGGCACAATCTCTTTCCCAACTGACGGCAGGCATAGTAATGCATCCGGAAGTGCTAACCGTAACGCCTGATACCACTGCCGAGGGGGCTATGTCTCTGGCTCAGGATAACAAAGTCGGGTGCTTGGTGGTAGTGGATGAGCAGTACAAACCGGTGGGTATCGTTACGACCAATGATGTCATCTATAGAATTCTGAGCCCCCTGCTTGGGCTGGGAAAACCCGGATTTCGTCTGCATATTTGTGATTGTGGGGAATCCGGAAAAATCAGCCAGATTACCGGGTTGATTGAAAAGCATGGAATGAAGCTTGAAGTGATCCATATTGATGAGTCTCCAGTAACACGAAAGAACGACTTGATTGTACAAGTGGTAACCAAAGACCCTGAGCCCCTAATTAGTGACTTAACCAAACAGGGCTATAAAGTCGAACTCAGAAAGCGCAAGTCCTGGCCCATTCCTGAAGATGATTAGGGAAGCTTGTAACCATCGCGCCAAATCGCTATAATATGGAATCAATCAAAGAAAGCCTCTTTCGGGAGGCTTTCTTTTTTGGGATCCAATAAAGTACAATTACAGAAAATAAAACAAGACAGATATCAGAAATGACAGAATCTCTCTATCGAGCCTTCGGTAATAAATTTTGGGCCATTCCCCTAGATGGTACAAGCAGGTAATCATCCGATTCCTGCTTCACACTCGGGGCGCTAACTGCAATGTCCTAATCTTTAGAGTGTACTCTAAATAGCCGATTTATTGTCCCCCTAGGGGAGTGGGAGAAAAACCCTCGCCTTTAGGCGAAGATTTTAGTATGCTTGCGGTATGAATGGTTATCGAACATCCAGTCATAATACATACCTATGTGAGATCAAGTATGGTCGTGCAAGATACGAAATACCGCGAGCCAAGACTTGTTGTGACTGTCGGAAAACGCAATTTCAAGTCAAATTCATGCCTTCCCTACGTTCGGAAAACGCTATCAAAAAGCAATTCTCGGGGTTTTTCAACAGTCTCGTTAGGTAACACCGTTCGACCCTTCGACAAGCTCAGGGCGAACGGTAGTGATCGGAACCTAGAAAACACGTTCGTGGTGAGTCTGTCGAACCATGAACGCTCTTCAGTTGACTTACAGCCGAACCCAAAGCTACCGCCTGCAAGGAGATAGTAGTTCATTCGAGTAAACGCCGTGAAACAGACTGATAGCAAACAAGACCGGACGAAAACCCAAATTTTCGTCGTCATCGAGAATTTCCTGGCCAAAGAAGCACATAGCGGTTTGCTTCTGTTTGCGGCTGCCCTCTTTGCTATGTTATGGGCAAACTCTGCATGGTCAGACTCGTATTTTGATTTGTGGCATACATCTGGCGGGCTGTCGATCGGGGATCACAAGATTGAAATGGATTTGAGCCACTGGGTAAATGACGGCCTCATGGCCATCTTTTTTCTCCTGATCGGGCTGGAGATCAAACGAGAACTGGTGGTGGGAGAGCTTTCGACCTTCCGTAAAGCAGCCTTTCCGCTTGTCGGGGCGCTGGGAGGTATGATTGTCCCGGTGATCTTTTACCTCCTAGTGAATCTTCAAGGTGGAGGGGATATCTCGGGATTCGGTATTCCGATGGCTACCGATATCGCCTTTGCGCTGGGGGTACTATTGTTGCTTGGCAACAGGATTCCTTCAGCATTGAAGGTCTTTCTCGTTTCACTCGCCGTGGTGGACGACTTGGGAGCGATCATATTGATCGCCGTTTTCTATACCAGTTCCCTGGATTTGTCGGCTCTTGGCTATGCGGGAATTACACTTGTTCTTCTTATCATACTCAATCGCACCGGCATCAATGAGATATTCCCTTATCTGGTGTTGGGCATTGTACTGTGGTTTTGGGTATGGGAATCTGGCATCCATCCAACCATAGCTGGTGTGCTACTAGCGATAACAATTCCAGTGCGCGCAAGAATCGATAGTGATAGGTTTCTCGATATATGTCGTGGAGAATTAAATGCGTTTGACCAGTGCGGGTTCAATCGTGAGGACATGCTACTGACCTTGGAGCAACAGGATTCACTCGAGAGACTGGAGCATGCTTATGAGTCTGTTCAGAATCCACTGGGGCGGTTGGGGCATCGAATTCA
>JABHWQ010000046.1 GCA_018657655.1 Chloroflexota bacterium
GAATACATGCGACGACAGTCTCTTCAGGCGACTTGCATATGCGAGCTGCTGACCCATTTTTGGCAAGATTATTCAATGGCCTTATTAGACCAAAAAGAACGATACTGGGATTTGACCTGTCAGGAGAAATTGAAGCAGCAGGCAAGGATGTAGAATTATTTAATACTGGTGACCAGGTTTTTGCATCTACCGGCGAGGATATGGGTACTTATGCCGAGTACATATGCCTGCCTGAAAACGGGCCGGTGGCAATAAAGCCAGCCAATATGACCTACGAGGAAGCAGCCACCATTCCTTTTGGAGCATTATCTGCATTGTTTTTTCTTAAAAAAGGCAATATTCAGAGCGGGCATAAAGTGCTGATCTATGGTGCTTCTGGAAGTGTAGGTACTGCCGCTATTCAGCTTGCCAGGTACTTTGGGGCAGAAGTTACGGGGGTATGCAGTACTACTAATATTGAATTGGTGAAATCTCTGGGAGCCGATAAGGTAATTGATTACACTCAAGAAGATTTTACAACTAGTGGTCAGGCTTATGATATTATTTTTGATACGTTAGGAAAGACTTCGTTTTCACATTGTAAATGCTCGCTGAAGCAAAATGGAAGCTATGTTTTATCTGTCTTTGGGCTGGTACAGATGTTTCAAATGCTAAGGACTTCAATAATAGGCGGCAGGCAAGTATTAGGTGGGGTAACAAAAGAAAGAGCCGTGGATTTGATTTTCCTTAGAAAGATTATTGAGGAAGGCAAGTTCAAATCGGTCATTGATCGATGCTATCCGTTGGAAAAGATTACTGAAGCCCACAGATATGTAGAAAAAGGACACAAAAAGGGAAATGTCATTTTAGCGGTTATACCGGGTTCCGCCCGGTGATGTTTTGGCTTTTCTTGGGTTTCAGGAGAAGAACGTCAATTCAGGAATATATTATTTGATAGACCTGTAGCGGTCACAGTGACGAATCCTTACCTCGGCAGGCTGTTTGCAACTGTTGAAACAATTGCGGCACATACGGTTAATCGGCCCCACACCGGTATTAATTCCTATGACGCGGTCTGTCTCGGCGCGTCGCAAGTGCTCGCGTCGCAACTCCTCTCCGATTTCCTTAAGCTCCTGGAACAACTCCTCCAGTTCGCTCTTGTCGCGGTGCACAGTTTCTTTCAGCCTGTCGTCGTACTCCGCTTCCGTACCGGCCATTATTGCCCCCTTCCGGGCCGCCGGGTTGCACAAAGCATGCTCTATTGCCTGTGGTGCGCAAGTACATAAAGAAGCGCTTATAACAATTATCACGTGGGGTGGGTAATGTCAAGCCACTGCCCCTCTTTTTTAGCGCTCTTGACAGCGGGACCGGGAAAAGACTATATCTTAAAGGCACTTACAATCGCAAATGGTTTGAACTGGGTGTGTTTTTCCAGCTATTTTCAGCGGGGCGATTCTTTGTCAGGTAGTTAAAAGACAAGAGTGGGGAGGATCAATAAATGATATTCGAGCAGGTTAGAGCCGGAGGCGATCGAAATTTCGGTTATTTTATTGCCGACAGTGAGGGTGGATTCGCAGCGGTTGTCGACCCATCGGGAAGTCCTGAAATGTTCTTTGAGCTGATCGAAAAACACGGGGTCAGCCTCAAATACGTAATTATCACCCACGATCACTCCGACCACATCGGCGGCGCGGATGAGCTGGCCAGACAAAGCTCCGCCATGCTGGTGCTGCACCGCTCTGCGGGCGACAGGGCAGACCTTCCCGTTGATGATGGCGACGAGCTTGATCTGGGAGCTGTCAGCCTGAAAGTTATTCACACGCCCGGCCACACAAGGGATTCTATCTGCATCCTTACAGGGGATACACTGCTAACCGGCGATACCCTGTTCGTGGGCAAGGTGGGGGGCACGGACCTGGGTAGCCAGGCCCGCAGCGAATACGACAGCCTGCACAAAAAGTTGTTGAGCCTTCCGGAAGAGACCCGTGTTTTTCCGGGCCACGACTACGGGGTTGCGCCCAACAGCACTATTGGTCAGGAGAAGAGCAGCAACCCGTTTCTGGTGCAGAAAAGCTTCGAGGATTTTGTGGATCTCAAGGCCAACTGGGCCGAGTACAAACGCAAGCACGGAATCAGCTGACCCGGCTGCGGAAATATTCCAGGGTTTTCTTCAATCCCTCGTCCAGCTCGATTTTCGGCTCCCAGCCCAGCAGTTCACGGGCCTTGCCGATATTGGGACGCCGCACTTTGGGATCGTCAACCGGCAGGTCTTCGTGGATTAGCTCGCTGCCACTGCCAGTGATCTCAATAACCTTGCGGGCGAATTCCATTATCGAGAATTCCGTGGGATTGCCGATATTAGTGGGAGTATCCACCTCGGAGGTAAGAAGGCGGTAGATACCGTCCACCAGATCAGAGCAATAGCAGAATGACCGGGTCTGCGTCCCATCGCCGTAAACAGTGATCGGCTTGCCGCTCAGGGCCTGGCTGATGAAATTGGGCACCACTCGCCCGTCATTGAGCCGCATCCTTGGGCCGTAGGTATTGAAAATACGCACTATCCGGGTTTCCACGCCGTGGTAGCGATGATAGGCCATTGTCATCGCCTCGGCAAAGCGCTTGGCCTCGTCGTAGACCCCACGCGGACCGATCGGGTTGACATTACCCCAATAGTCCTCGGTCTGTGGATGGATTTCCGGATCACCGTAGACCTCGCTTGTGGATGCCAGCAGCAGACGAGCGCCTTTTTCCTTGGCCAGGCCCAGTGCCTTGTGTGTACCCAGGCTGCCTACTTTGAGCGTCTGAATCGGGAGTTCCAGGTAGTCCACCGGGCTGGCTGGCGAGGCAAAATGCAATATGGCGTCAAGCTTGCCGGGCAGAAAGATGTATTCGGTCACATCGTGCTTGATGAAACTGAATCTTTCGTTTCCGCTCAGGTGACTGATATTATCGATATTTCCGGTGATCAGGTTGTCCATGCAGACAACTTCATGATCACGTTTCAACAGGTAATCGCAAAGGTGGGAACCCAGGAATCCTGCACCGCCCGTTACCAGTACTCGCATCTAACACCTCTTTTAGGTTGGCATAACCGCCGGACGTCGCATTGATGCAGACGCGGAGCCGTATCGGGCTTCCCGGCAACTTGATGAAAGGTAATCATGAGCAAGCAACTTTTCAAGCAACCCAATATGTTCGTGTTCTGGCTGGTGCTGGCCAGCGGAGTGGCTTATGTGGTCACAAGTCAGAAAGATGGAGGAAGTGTTCTCTCTACAATAGCGCTCACTGCTTTCTGGTGTTCGGCGGTAGCTTATTTCAGCATTCGTGTCTATCAGTTTGCCCAGCGCAAAAACAAAGAAAAGCAATCTGATGCAGATTTGGATACTAATATGCCGGACGATGGCTGAGCTTTGTTTGCAACTTGTGGATTAATAGTGTATAATCCGCTTGATGATTGCCGCTCATACTTGAATTATCCCTAATTATGCTTGTTTCGAACCGGGAATATACGGATTAGCTTCTGTTTCCCGGGAAATGATAGATATTGTTTACCTGGATTGAAAGGATTCTCTAAAGTGGCTGAAGGCTGGAAACAGATCAACGTCATGTTGCGCAACCAGGATGTCGAGGCCTATGTCAGCGTACCTTATTCGGGTGCTGAGAGTACGGTTCATGATATCCTGTCGGTTGACGATGTGCGCAAGGCTCTGAAAGCCAAAGGGATTACTACCGGTATAATGGTCGATGAGGTTGAACAGATTTTCCGTCAGTCCCTGTTCGACGAGGAAGTGCTGGTAGCCAAGGGAACCCCGCCAAAACACGGCGAAAACGGTAAAATTGAGTACTATTTCAAGACGGAAAAAGAGTACCAGCCCAAAGAGGACGTGGACGGCAGGATCGACTACCGCGAAGTCTCTTTTCTGGAAAACGTAAAAAAAGGCGACCACCTCTGCAAGTTGACTCCGCCGACACCCGGCTTTCCCGGAAAATCGCTGACGGGAAGGGAAATTGGCGCCAAGGACGGCCGTGACATTCTTATGCCCCAGGGGCAGAATACCGAACTGTCCGGAGAGGGAGGTCCTGAGGTGCTGGTGGCGGCCTGTGACGGGTGCGCAACCCTTAACAAAAGCAAGCAGGTGGAAGTCCTGCCAAAATTGGAAATCAAGGGTGATGTCGACTTCAAAACCGGCAACATCAGTTTTAACGGCGCACTGGTTATCGGCGGTGATGTGAAAGCGGGATTTATGGTCGAAACCACCGGCGATCTTGAAATTAACGGATCGGTGGAGGACGCCGAGATTAAAGTCAACGGTAACGCGTTGATCAAGAAAGGATTTGTCGGCAACGGCAAGGGCTTGGTGTCCACCACCGGAGACCTGACTATCAAGTTCGCCCAGAACCAGAAAATCAAATGTGATGGCAACCTGATCCTGGGTGGAGAGATTATGCACTGCGAGTCCCGGGTGGGTGGTAATTTATCCGCCAGCGGCCGCAAGGGCGCGATTATCGGTGGCCATGCGATGGTGCAGGGAAATATCGAGGTGCCGCAACTCGGTTCGATCAATTTTACCAAGACCACCGTTCAAGTTGGCTACGATTTCGAAATGGAAGAGCGCAAGAAAGAGATCGACGAGGAGCTGGAAAAACTGGTTACCAACGAGAAGAAAGTTAAGAAAGCCCTCTACAACC